>CAZOBQ010000086.1:0-10779 GCA_964578155.1 uncultured Lentisphaeria bacterium | reverse complement strand
GACGACCACGCGGACCACAACCGCGCGCTCTACCAACTGAGCTACGCCCACCATGTATCCTATAAAAAGCGGGTCAATATAGAAGACAACAAATGCTCCTCCAACCGCTTTTCTTACAAGAAGTTATCCTAGCTTTTTGGGCACCAGATTGCGCTTCAACTGGCTATATACAGGAATTCCACCTGCATAGTCCGGCCAAAGCTCGCCCTCGATCAAGGGGCTACAATAGGTTCTGAATGCCTCAGTCACATGGAATCCGTCTTCCCGAATGTATTCAGGAGGAAGTACTTTTTCTTTATTGGCAATGTTGGCAATATCTGTATGTCCCACACTCCATGAATAGGGAGTATCAGAATCTCTAACAATAGTCACCATCTGACCATTTAATCCTTGAGCGGCAAGATTGACAGCTTCTCTTCCAACAGCGATAGCCTGTTCCACATCAGTTTTTGAGGCGATATGACGACCAGAACGTTGAAAGTAATCAGGGAGTGCATTGTGAACTTTGATGCCCAACTTATTCTTCACCAGATTGGCAATGAAATCGCCAGCTCCACCCAACTGAGTATGTCCAAACATATCTACAGTTCCAGCGTCCGCAACAAACTTACCATCGGTATTTTGCAGACCCTCTGACACAGCAACAACACAGTAACCGATTTTAGCTCGGATTCGCTCAACTTCTGCCAGAAAGGCCTCTTCTCTGAAAGCAACCTCAGGCAATAGAATGATGTGTGGACCTTCATCCTCATTGAGACCAGCCATGGCAGCCGAGGCAGCTATCCAGCCAGCGTGTCGACCCATAGTTTCAGATACGAATACTTTTGTACTATCATGGTGCATGGAAGCAACATCAAAGGAGGCTTCACGAATGGAAACTGCATTATATTTCGCCACAGAACCGAAGCCAGGGCAGTTATCGGTAACCGGCAGATCATTATCCACTGTTTTCGGGATACCAATACAGGTCACATCATAACCCATATCATGAGCTAACTGAGAAACCTTATAAGCTGTATCCATAGAATCATTTCCTCCATTATAGAAGAAATAACGCACATCATGAGCTTTGAAAACTTCAATGATACGCTCAAAATCCGCTCTGTTCTTTTCCAGTGACGGAAGTTTCTTTCGGCAAGAGCCGAATGCACCCGATGGCGTAAAAGGAAGATTTTCGATATCATTGGGATTTTCTTGAGCAATATCCACCAGATTCTCTTCAAGGACGCCATTGATACCATAAAGGCCACCATAAATATTTTCAATTATTCCAGACTCTTGAGCAGCCTTGATGATGCCATAAGCGGAACCATTAATGACACTGGTCACTCCACCTGACTGAGCATATACTGCATTTGCTTTTGCCATGATTATTTCTCTCCAGACTTAAAATCTTTATCTAACACGCCTAATTCTTTTAGTTTTTCTTCCAGCTTATTGAGTCGGTTTGTAGCCATAATTGCGTAGGCTAGCCCCGCTAATCCAAATATAAATCCGATTGCTTCCATTGTTAATCCCCCTCTGTTACCAATTACGGGCTTTGCGAATAGCCTTGATAGCATATGGGGCCGCTTCCTCAGCTAAATCCAAGAGTTTCATAGCGTACTGTTGAATTTCCCATTGTGCACCGGCATGAATACGCAATTCAATAAAATGAATTAGATTGTGTAAGTTCACAGTCGCATACATCTCTGTGTACATATTTTGGGGGAGAACCATTCTGGCTTGTTCTCTCGCAACACCCTGTTCGATAAGAGATTCAAAGAGCTCAAAGGCGCCTCTCGTATGGTTCTCGACGATATCATGAATACTCTTTCCATCCTTGGTCTCACTCAGTAATTCATCTGTACTCGCCTGACGATTTGTCTCCGCTTGTTGACGGTAAGCATTTGGGACATAGAACTCAAGATTAATAGAAGTGTAGCGACGACTGATCTCATTGTATGACCAGGTGCGATGGCGATGCCATTGGCGGGTAACAAATAGTGGACACTTGACGTGAAAGGTAAAAGCCACATGTTCAAATGGAGAAGTGTGCCTTTCGTCTGCCAAATATTGAATGAGTACCTTATCTTTTTCATTCAACTCTTCTCTGCGTTTCCCAAAAGAAACTCGTGCTCCGTTTGCGATCTCTACATCTGACCCCATGGTATTGATCAAACGTACAAAACTGACTCCATCGCCAAGTACATCATAAGCTTCATGTCTTTTTGAATCTGAGCTCATCTTATTTTCCTTCACGTTCATTAAATCTTTGGACAAATATCTCTACTAACTTTGGATTCCCGCCAGTCATCCCTGGCCGAATAATAGTTTTCCTTTGATTATATAGAATCTCCTCACCCGTGTTAGTCTTCATAGTACCACCGTTGGCCAAAAGTAAGGCGTGACCTGCACAGATATCCCACTCATTTTTTGGACGTAAGGTAACAAAAAAATCTTCTCGTCCAGCTGCGACCAATCCCAATTTATATGCAACACTTCCAATGGGAATTAATTCCCTAAATTCGCCTGCCCATGGCTCCCAGAGTCCCCTTCGAGTTTCAGAACGACTATTTAAGCACGAAACTTCCCGTAATTCCTGATCCTGACAGATACTGGCCTTTGCATCGTTATACCATACTGTTCCTGAATCGTCAGTGCGAATCATCTCATCTTGAACAGGATTATAGAGCACTCCCAATATTGGAATCCCATTTTTTACCAGGCCGATGGAAACGACAAAGTGTGGCACACCTTCAATAAATTCTTTGGTTCCATCCAGAGGATCAACAATCCATACAAACTCTTTGTCTAGTCGGTCTTCAGAATCAATCGTTTCCTCTGAAAGCCATCCAAAATCGGGGGTAGATGCCATGAGGAACTCTCTGAGAAACGCATCTGCTTCATGATCTGCGGTAGTAACCGGATTATGATAACTCTTCTCCTGGATCTCATAGGCATTTTTATAATATTTTAGTAGAATATTACCTGCTTGACGTGCCGCATCAGCAGCTAATACGTGTAGATTTATCATGGGCGTATCATAACATTTGGCACCCCTCCGTGCCAGTCTGAATTTTTGAGAGTTGAATCTGATTTCCTGGACCTTAGCTAATTAGAGACTGCCCTTAAATTGAATATATTCCCCTCAAAATAGTTCTCAATTTCCTTTCTAATTATCATGCCCCCTGGATTGGTATGAGTTGCTACCCTTAAAAAGAACTCTGGGAAATATTCATATTCTATTGCTTCAACAAAACGTTGATCTTCAATTGTCTCATCCCGTTGTACTCGTCCAAGCTCATCGTAGTACAGGCGGTTTGAATTATTTTTCTTGTGAACGTTTGAAACAAATGTTTTAAGAATTAACTCGTGATTTTCACCATAACGATATTCTACTGTGTGAGCTAAACTATCCTCTCTGTCATAAGCGGATTCTGAAAGGATCTGACCATTCTCATTGTGAGTATACTTTGAAATTATCTCCGGGATTCCATCTGATCCCAATTGTGCAGACCTCACCAATAATCCACCCTTAAAGGCATACCGTCTCTCCCACTCTTTTTGACCACTAGAATTCCTGGAAATGATTTGAACGACTTCACCATCTGCATTGAGTCGTTTAAGCAGTTGCGCAGACAGTTCGCCCTTCAGTTCTTCACCGGTATGAACCCGATCAGGGTCAATGGGCGCATAGGTTGTACTTTTAATAATTCGTGTCTCGCGATCATAGTTTACCTCACGAAAAATGGAGCCATCATTTTTCCTGTGAATTTCATGAGATAACTGTTCTTCTTCATCAAAAAACACTTCCCAATTTAAAAGTCCATCCTCTGTGAAGCGACGGTGTGATAGAAGTTTGTCCCGCGGTCCCAGTTTTGATTCAACTTTAAAATAATCTATGTTTTGAAAACGGGAGTGTTGCACTGTGTCACCTGAGGGTCGCACAAACCACGATTCTTTCAGCTCAGCCGCAGAATTATAGAACATGGTTTTTTCAATTCCACCACCATGATAAAATAACCATGATCCATCAAAAGAATCTGGACTGCTAAATTTCTCAGACATGGCAGCCTGACCCGAATAATCGTAGAAACGAGTGACCGCCTCCCTGAAAGTATTTGGTAGTTCAGTAAGCTCCTCTCGGATAATCTGCTGCTCATCGTCCCTGAACCAGGTATGACGCCATTTTGCCTGATCTGCAAGATTGTAGGTCACCTCTGTATTCACAAACCCTAAAGTATCATAATTGATCACACTGATCACCTGGAAGCCGGTTCGATTCGAATATAGCGTGTCAGAGATCGGTCGATCCAGAGCATCAAATGTGCTTCGTTTGAACAAGGCACCACTTGCTGGTAATCTATACTCGTTAATTTTAAGTCCTTGATCATCAGTCTTCTTTTCAATCACAAAGGGATTCCGATGGTTCATTTTAACACTGCCACTAGAGATATTTGGGTGAGAGGGATGCCGCCAGGATCGAATCTTTTTCTCATAAAGTTCAAGACCACCCAAATAAGTAAAAAGAAATCGGTTGTTCGTACTGAAGTGGCTCCGGTCCAAGCTTCCATCTGGATTATAGTATAATTCGCTGGTCCACGCTGGTGATCCAGCATCGTACAATTCTGAGATCTTAGTTACCACACCAGATTCATCAAATTCATATTGATAAGGTGGTTGATCAGTTTCAAAACGAGTTTGCCTGATGGTTGTACCATCAGCAGCATAGGTGTTCTGAATTTCCAGTTGATCACTGCCCTGTTTATAGGACTCAGAATACAGCAGAGTATCATTTCCATCAAAAATTGTATGTGATCTTCTGTGGCCCTTACGATCAAAGAGATAGAACTCCCTACTCAGCAATTCATCTGCTGTACCAAACCAGGAGCGCTGACTCAATTGTCCTTGTTGCTTATAGTTCAGGAATTTCAGAATCTGTTTATGCTCTGGTTCAGAGAAATAGTATCCTGCAACCAAATGTCCTTCATCCGAGTAGACCAGGGAATCGGACCGAATAACCTCACCATGTCGACCAAAATAGTCAATGTTCGTCAGGAGACCATGTCCACTATAAATACGCTCAAGAGCAACCCGACCATTCTTATAATAAATGATCTCACTCCCCACATCTCCACTGAGTTTTATCTTATCTGACCAATAGTTACGTTCTTTATTCAGATACTTTCGGACAGGACGGAGATACTCACCCAATCCAAGATTTGGTAAAGTGCAGGAAGTCAGGCCAATAATAATGAGGATCGGCCACAGACAAGCGACATTTCTATTTCTTGGTGACTTCAGCTTTTATCCTTATTGACCCAACGATAGAATGTCAGGAGTAGCACAAACACTCCTGCAAAAATATAAAGTCCTCCAGGAAAGACAAAATCAAACATGTTTACTTATCGATCAACATTTTCGGTTTGAGCATGCGACTGACATTCTCAAGTTTGCCATCTGTTTCTGCCGGATCAAGATTCAGAATTTTGGCAATGAGAGGATAAATATTAACATTCTCCACAGTTGGATGGACATAACCATTCTTAAAAGCCGGTCCCGCTGCATAAAAGATGGCGTGCATATCTTTATAGTGGGGATCATACCCATGGGTACCACCAATATAGCCTGCTGGCATTTCACGGTCTCTCCAACCAACACTCCAATTGAGATCTGGAGCGGCGACGATATCCATCACGCGGGGATTGCTTCCATAGTGCAGGTTTTCGGGGATGCTGTCCTTCCACCATATTCGAATGTTCGAAGCTCGTTTGAGATTATTATAAACTGAATCCTCATAACCTTCTTTTGCATCAAACATCCACATGGGGTTGGAACCCAAGGCAGTATCAAGCCAGGTTGTCTGGATATAGTCATCAAAGTAAATCGTTTTATCAGCTGATATGCGAGCCATACCATGATCAGCAGTCACAATCACATTTACCTGATCCGCAAATGGTAGCTCAGCAATCTTAGCGAGGAAGTCACCAATGAGTCCATCCAAGTACTCCAGTTTTTCTTTTACCTCAATGCTCTCCGGACTGAATTCATGTCCCACACCATCTGGCTCAGGATAATACCAGGTAATCAGTCTGGGTCTTTCTTTCTTGGGGAGCTGTAGCCAGGCAATCACACTATCAACCCTGGCTTCATAGGGAAAATTATGATCATATGGCTTCCAGCGTGTAGGATAAGTGCCCTTCACCGGAGCTTCACTGCCTACCCAAAAGAAGGAGGCGGTTTTCAAACCTTGTTTCTCTGCCGTCACCCAAATGGGTTCTCCACCGTAAAAGTCTCCATTTTCAACTGCTTCTCGATCACGGATTTTATAATATGCATCCATATCGGGATCATAGAATGAATTCTGGACTATACCGTGATTGTCAGGGTAGAGACCAGTAGCGATACTGTAGTGATTCGGGAAAGTTTTGCTGGGAAAAGAAGGTTGAAGAGACTCTAATTTCACGCCATCTCGTGCAATGGATTCCAAATTGGGCATATGAGCCATTTGCGGATAATCCCAGCGACACCCATCCAGAGAGAGCATGACCACATATTGTTCCTTGGGTATCTCTTTGACGTATGGATTGCTGGAGCAGCCACCCAGAATGAACAGCGTTAATATAGGTATCAGTAAAAAGTTGAGCTTCTTCATATTTCCCCTTAATGAACGTATTTCCATAATGAATTGAGACCTTAATTTTTAGGACTTCTAAGACGATTAATCTATTTGAAAGTGACCTGTAATTCAACACTACATATTATGGGCATCTTTCCCAATGAGTGTTCAGCGTATGGCTCTATTTGTTGCAGGGTTAATCTAGGGCGAGTGGATATCAGGGGTCATTTTTGCCGTACGGTAGGCACCGTAAATATCAGCAGCCCAAAACAGGGTCATCAGGCCTGCGTTCAAGCTGGCTCGAATTGGATTCCCAGCTTTGTCATGTGCGTAGGTATTATAGGCAAAACTGGCGACCAAGAGTAAGCTCAGGAATCCATCTACTGGATGACCTGCATATATTCGTCCCAGACCAGGGATCAAGGAAAGAGATACAGCCAATGCAGGACTTTTTTCTGGTTGATTAGCAACTGTCCAGTCTAGTGGTTCTATCAGACGTCCATCATACTGGATTCGTGAATCTGGTATCTGAAGGTGATAGTGGCGAGCGGCAGGGTTACACCTGACAATTCTATCCGTCCCAATAATTGCCCCTTTTAGGACACCCTTCTCAAGAATGGCATCCACCATAAAGTTAGAGCATGAGTGATAGAATTGGCAGTTCATGGCATCAGACTGATAGCTCAAATGTTGCCACCATTGGATTGGTTTTAAAACAACACGTAACTCTGGACCCAAAGTATTGTAAGAATACAGTGAGTCCAGGGGTGTTATCTGTTGCGCTTTGACCGATCCAAAGACTAAGAGCAAAAACAAAACCCTTAATGTCCATCGCTGGAATATTTTCAGGGTTTTACCCCTGCAGGAGTCTTGGGCAGATCAGTTTTTGGGAATGAACCTGTCTTCAAATAGACCTTTGTTGTGTGTAGTATGATATTACTACGAGACGCATTATCTGCAGCTACCGTTTGTATAGCATTAAAGTTGAGCGTGTAGCTATCATTTTTTAGCGCTCCATAGATAAAACCGCCCAAACTGCCTACTGGTGCAGTAAGCATACCTAAAAATATCATTTCAGGTTCACCCACACCTATGCTGAGGGCAAGTGGAAGCACAACACCTAGCCCACAACCGGCTAGAGCTCCCTCGAATCCACCGCTTATACCTTTACGCTTCCCAGCAAACTTGATACCGCGAATTTTGTCATAGGTAATTGTTTGCATCCCAGATTTTCCATATGCCACTTGAAAAACAACCATGCCTTGATCCTGGATATCGATAACTCTAGCATTTACGGCGTTTCCATTCAAGTAGGTTATTTTCAACTCATTTGTCATCAATGCCGATTTCTCTTCAGCTGACAGGAGTGACACTGGGGCCTGATCTTTTTCAGGGGTCGTGGCCATTTGTAGACCAGTCGCTGGATCAAATTGCGGTGATGATTCTACTGTGATAGCTTCCCCTGTAAGAGGATCAAACTCAGCTGGTTTAGTCGCTTTGATGAGTTCACCAGTAATTGGATCAAAACGTAGGGCTTCATCTGTTGACTCTTTAACAACCATCTGACCAGTAAAAGGATCATAGTTAACTTTCTTGGCTTCTTTCCTATGGGTAGTGCCAATGGGTGCTCTGGCATTATTCAAATAGCTTAGATCTGGAACAACACGCTTGGGCGCACGTCGAATAGCCGTGCTGATACCAATTACGGGTCCCGTTTTATCCAGGGGATTCCAATCTCCCCATTCATTATCATCGAACCCTGTACCAGCAAGTTCATGAGTTTGATTCACAAGTGATAGATCGATTTGTGATTGGAGTAACACATTGCCCAATCTCATTTCATTGCCAACGGTGATCCCTAAACCAATAGAGGAGACCCGATATTTATAATCAACATAGCCATAAGTCCATTGGTTCAAATTCGGATCCCACGTTTCGTTGTAGTCGTTGCCCGTGAGGTCACCAAAGCTTAAAAGCCCATGAACACCCGCATACATATTTTTACTTTCTGATGTGATAGTCATGAGGTATGGTCTCAGCTGATACACATTTCCCTCCAGCCCACTATCGAGGAGACTATTTAACTCTACATGTAGACCATACCGGTAGGGTTTATTCCCAGTGAATGCTTTTACTTTCCTGATATCATAACCGATCGTAAGATCAGTGTTACCCTCTCCAGTTAATCCCAATCCTATATTTATTCCCTGTTCTAACCCTCTGTGAAGACCGAGATAGGAAACTCCAGCACGAAACGCACTAATACCATTCTCCTCGATCCGGTATGATCCTCCAGGATTATCTGCCAATAAAACAGCCATACCAGCATTCGCTGAAATAACCTTTTCGCCAGGCTCAAGAACACGTTGGGTCCTGATGTGCGTGTTGTTATAACACCCCGAGAGGAGCAGGATTAGAACTAATCCTGCTCCTATATTCCGTTTATATTTATTCAAGATAGATAATCTCGCTTTCATAGAATGTTGAATATCCCCATAAACCGCCACCTATCATACCCAGGAATGCTGCCGTACTAATATTCGCAGAACTAGCATCCTCATTCGCCAGCATCAAGGCTCCTCCCAGGAAACTTGCTCCCAGGAACGAAGACATGATGCTCAGAAATAGCTCTGGGGGACCAGGATCAAAGCTTACCATAATCACATCAGCCAGTGGAATTTGCACTTCTCGAGCACCAACCTGGATGTGATAGTTCTCAGCATAGACTTCTATGAGACGCCCACGGAGTTTGTCGCCATCGCGAGTGTGCAAGGTCAGTATAGCACCCTGCCACTCGTTGGCTATTTTCTTGATTCTGATCAGCTTTGTCTGTTCTTCAAAGCTTGATGGTGTTTGGGCTGAAACACACTCTGGAAATATGCCCATCAACAGGAGAATCATTAAACCTAGTACAGGTTTTTTGTCATAAAACATGTTGACCTTCCCCTCTGTTTATCTAAAGTTCGTAGAACTCCCAATAAAATACCAGATAAGGCTGTTGAAAGTGAATACCAACCCGGAAAGTCTCATTCACTGCATATAGAAATCCAAAATCAAAATCTACCATGCTATACTTTCCATCTGTACCATCGAAAACAAAGCGCGTATCATCTCCGAAATAATCATCCCAAGCTTGGGAAAAAGTACGGTATTTATTGCCATTATCTGCCCAAACTTCGGCCAGGAATTTCATATTCTTGGACAAGTCATATTCAAAACCAGCAAAAACTCTAAAGGGCAGTTTAAAATCTGAATCCCATGAGAACGATGAATCAGCGTTCAACAAATCATCCTTCAAAAGGTTAAAACTGTTGGTTCTGGCTCCAAAATGGGCACCCACTTTACCGCGGCCACTTTCCATGGTACGGCGATAGGACATCACATAATAGAGTTCAGCATAGATACCTGCTTCAGCCGTTGGACTCAATACATCTTTAACACCCATGGATTCATGTCCATTCAACTTGGTTCCTAAGGTGTCAACATTAATAAATTGGGAATATCTTGAGACTAGATTTTCCATGGGGTAGTTACGATGTACACTCATCCCTATGGCTGCTGCAGATTCTTTTGCCGCAGTTGGACGATGATAAAAACGCCAATGACCCTGCAAATTCAGATCTCCGGAAAAATTGCTTCCGAATTTGGTTCTCAGCATAAAGCGATCAGTAAAACCATACCCCAGCGATAAACCACTTATATAAAAAGTGTTTGCAGGCAGTGGGAATGCAGTTGGATCCATGAATATGTCTGTTAAGACAGCTTCACCCTGGTGAAAGGTCTTCTTTTCTTCAGCCCAGGCTACTTTCCTACCACCATGAAAACGATCCATGTCTTTGATGTCTTTTTTGTTAATTACGACATCTCCATATTTGGATCTGATGACGATTTCCTGCATACTATCCCTCAGAACCGGACCCACATAGCGCGTATCATCCTTCTTGGTAATGCTGGCTGTTTCTTCAAGAATATCTCGCTTAGGAATCTTCAAGGTTCCATCAGGAGTTTCAATCTCGCACACGTCACCTTTGATCTGAAGAATGGTACCATTGATGATATTTCCATCCACCAGATAGAAGCGTTTGGCCATGCCAACTTCAAGGATACTGGCCTTGGGTCTAATTTGCTCCTTTTTTGCCTGTACTGGAGCACTTCTTCTTTGAACAGTCGGAGCGGCT
>CAZOBQ010000085.1:0-10996 GCA_964578155.1 uncultured Lentisphaeria bacterium | reverse complement strand
GCTTCTGCATCCAGATTGATTCTGTATACTTTGATAAATAATTACGCCACATTCCGCCTTTTATAAAGGGACGACTCAGGTCTCCCAGACCGATCTCATCCAATTTATGAACAAGCTGATCCATATCTTTTCCCAACTGGGTTGGCAGGGTCCATTGTGACATCTCAAAATATGAGGAGGTCGGCAAATACACCAATCCTCTTGGCTTATGCCCTTGGGCATATTGCTTAAAGGTCGTCGTTGATAGCCACTCTGAATTCAATTCTAATAGGGTGAAAAATCTCTCTAACCATTTTTCAGTGTGTACCGTATCATAGGTCCCCGGCCAGATACCAAACTTTTCACCGTCATCTGCCATCACAACAACATTTTGCCCATCTTCTGAGGCCTGTTCCTTTAGGATATCGATGGTCACTTGTGGATCTTCAAAAGGCATGGCGTAGCGTAGTTTTTGACTAATGGGGAAAACGCCAAGATAATTGCCATCCTGCTCAGTTTGGAAGTATCCATTTAACTCATTTGGATCAATTCCAGTGGATAGAAAATGAAAATCATCCACAATGGTATAATCTATATCAGCTTTGCTTAAACTTTTCGCTAAATGGGGTTCCCATACTCTCTCTGTCAACCAGTTACCTTTAACCTCATACTCCATCGATTTCAGTGCCCATTGATTCATTTTCTGGACTTGACCGATTCGATCATCTTCAGGAATCATGGCCAGGATGGGTTCATAGAAGCCCGACCCAAGGATCTCAATATTCCCACGATCCACCAATTTCCTCAATAGAGATAGTACGTCTTGGCGATTTGCTTCCAACCACTCTATTAGGGAGCCACTAAAGTGGAAAGCCATGCTGATATCAGGAAACTTCTCTAAGACCTCTAGAAAGGGCAAATATGAGCGATCACAAGCATGATGGAACACATCATCGAAGTTTCCCACGGGCTGATGGTTATGAATACCAAAAATGAATTGAACTTTTCTCATCAAAAAGAACTTCCTACTTTCACACCTTGCGATTTGTTTGAGTCGAGATTACCCACCCTGAGAGCTGACCTCGCAATAAGGTCAGCTCCAGGACTTTTTCAGAAGGTAGAACTATTTTATTTCTTTGAACAAGTTGATAAGATCAACAACGCGATTGGAATAACCCCATTCGTTATCATACCAATTCAAGACTTTCACAATACGTTTCCCAACAACGCGTGTATAGGAAGCATCGTAAATTGAAGAATATGGATTTCCAATAATATCCGAAGACACCAGATGGTTGTCACTGTACTCAAGAACTCGATTCAGACGATCGGTACCAGCAGCTTTACGAACGGCTGCGTTGATATCTTCTACTGTAACATCCTTAGCGACCTCAACGATGAGATCAACGACTGAGCCATCAGCAACAGGAACACGGGCAGCGATACCATCCAATTTCCCAGCCAACTCAGGGAGGACTTTACCCACTGCACGAGCAGCTCCTGTAGTTGTAGGAATGATGTTCTCTGCGGCTGCACGACTACGACGCCAGTCTGAATGAGGAACATCAGCGAGACGTTGGTCATTGGTATAGGCGTGTGTGGTTGTCATAACACCTTCAACAATGCCAAAAGCATCATTGAGGACTTTGGCCATTGGTGCAAGACAGTTTGTTGTACAACTTGCATTTGAGATGATTCTGTGTTCTGGTTTGAGACCGTCTTCATTAACTCCCAAAACAACCGTATAATCGATTTCATCTTTGGCAGGAACAGTCAGGATCACACGCTTGGCACCGGCATCCAAATGCTGGGTTAGTGCTTCTTGTGTTCTAAAAACTCCAGTAGCCTCGATTACAAAATCAATATCGAGCTCTTTCCAGGGAAGATCAGCAGGATTACGTTCAGTCAGCATTTTCACTTTATCGTTAGAAGTATAAAGGATATCATCTTCTAAACGAACAGCGCTATCACCAAAACCACCCATAACTGTATCATATTTCAACAAGTAAGCTAAAGCTTCATGGTCGAAAAGATCATTAATCGCAACAACATTGATGTCATCGCGTTTATCTAGAATACGGAATACGGAACGTCCAATACGCCCGAAACCATTAATTGCTACTCTCATGCAGCACCTCCTTCTACCCCTAGCTTACCATAAGCCAGAGCCAGGTCTACCAAACGGCCTGCCTGACCAAGACTATTATCATACCAGCTAAGAGTTTTGATCATGCGTTTGCTTGCTTTCATGGTGCCCTTAGTGTCAAATAGTACGCTGTGTTGATTGCCAATCACATCACTGGAAACGATTGGATCTTCAGTGATCTCAATATATCCAGATAGTTTCTCAGCCGCTTTACGCATAGCATCATTGACTTCTTCCACCGTTGTCTCGCTCTTAGTAAGAACACAGGTCAGATCCAGAAGTGAACCCATGGGAACTGGAACGTTAAGAGCTGATCCCTCAATCTTACCTTTAAAACGTGGTAAAATGTGTTCCATCCAATAAGGACTGATGTTTACGTTAGGAATAATGTTCTCGGCAGCCGAACGACTACGACGGAAATCAGCAGCAGCGGTATCGCGAAGTGGCTGATCACTGGTGTAGGCATGGATGGTGGTCATCATGGCATACTCCACGCCAAAAGATTTATCAAGATTATCCAGCATCAAGGCCAATGCATTCGTTGTGGCAGAAGCAGCAGAAACCAATTTATCACTGGCCTGCATCGTATCATCATTAACACCCATAACAATAACGCGATCGATATCATCATGAGGAAGAGATCCAAGGATGACACGCTTTGCGCCTGAGTCAAGATGAACCTGCATAGATTCACGTGTACGGTACTTGTGAGTAGAGTCAATCACGACATCAACATCAAATGCATCCCAAGGAACGTCTTTTGGTTCTACACCGTGGATAAGACGGGCTTTATGACCGTCTTTAATAAGGAAGTTTCCTTCAAGTTCTGCTTCCACAGGACTTCTACCATCAGTTTTCATTAAATAGTGCAAAATATCGGCACGACCAATATCGCTGATCGCAACAACTTCCATCTCAGGCTGGTTTAAGCTTAAACGATAGATATCTCTACCGATCTCACCAAATCCCATCAGCCCGACTCTGATTTTACTCATAAAATAAGCCTCCATCTTGAACCTCAAGTGTGAGGTTCAGGTTATCTTTAAAGTTCATTAATTATTCTTTAATCCTTCCTTGGAAGAATATATCACTGGTTCATGATCCTCATGTAACAGATCATCTAGATTCTGAATTTCCCCTTCCAACATATCAGCGATCACGCCTCCCATATCAAAATCATATCTTTGTCCAAACAGGGTAAGATCAAGTATGATATAGTTCAAGGCAATGGCAACAATGGCGGCATTTTTTGTCCAGGCTACCTTATTGGTAGGTAACATTTCTACACCGCCCAAAAGTGCTGAGTCTCTATCAGCTACTAACAAGATTTTACTGCTCCATACATTCTTTAGACGACTGGTATCCAGGTTGTATGAAAATACAGTACCGATATCAGCCTTAATTTCACAAAAGGAAAAAATAACGATATTCACACCCCGTTTTTCAGCTTCGAGGAGATCCGCGTGTAATTTCTCATATTCAGTTTGCCAGATTGATAAATAGACTGAGTCCTTTGCGGTTCGAATCATATTGCGTGCTCGATCTACCATAGTGTCGTACCCACGAATATTCCAAAGGTCACCTACTTCGAGATCAGTATTCACGTTGCGCAGAGATTCTTTTAAAGTATCCAGGTTTGTAGAAAAATTATTTTCCAGAAGATCAAAAAAGTTATCCGGTGGTAGAGGTATATAGCGTGTTGGTTTTGTATCAACACAACTCACCATCCCCGTATTCTCAAGACGCTTCAGTATTTCATATATGGCTGATCTGGGAATCCCTGATTTACCGCTAACTTCATATCCTGTTGCAGGATTGTTTTGTAGTAAACTAAGGTATGCCTTAGCTTCATTCGCGGTAAACCCAAATGATTTTAGTGCTGGAAGTAACTTTTCATTCATAAGCGTGTCTCAGTTCCTAGTTACGCCTAATATATACTCCACCAAGGGCAGGCATAGTACTTTTTAAACGGTGCCTGCAAATTTTCAAATATTGGCCAATTCTGTCCTTTTTCTTTCATACATAGACTGTCCGCGATACATTGCCAGCCATGAAAAAATTCACCTCGCTTATCACCAACTATCCCAAGACCATCATATTTCTAAATCTGTTAGTGATAACTATCTTAGCTCTACCCATATATAGAATTAACATCAACCCAGATCTTCAGTCCCTAATCCCCACTGATGACCCAGATGTCATTAGGATGGAAGAGCTCGAAGAAGAATTTGGAGGCCTGGATGTAATTCTGATCAGCTACCATGCTGATGATGTATTTTCTAGTGAGGGGCTGGCACTCATCGATAATCTTACCTATGAGCTGGAGGCACTCCCCCAAGTAGATCAAATCATTAGTCTAACAAATTATGAATCCATCCTAAGTGATGATGAATCTATGACCGTGGATAGATTTATCCAGGAAATCCCCACAACCCTGAATGAAAGCGATTCATTGGCAGCCATGGCAATAGCTGATCCCATGCTAGGTCGCTTATTAGTCTCTCAGGATCGTAAATACACAGCTATTATCATTTATTCCGACCCTGAAACTGATGAAGTTACTGTCGTTGAGGCTCTGCAAGCCGTTCTACTCCCTTATCAAAGCAAGAATCATGATCTTAAGCTGGGGGGGATGCCTGTCATCCGGGCTCAGATATCAGATGATATTGGACATGACACTGTCACATTTATTCCAGCAGGGATGGTACTGATTGCC
Organism: uncultured Lentisphaeria bacterium; assembly: GCA_964578155.1. GTDB lineage: Bacteria > Fidelibacterota > UBA8477 > UBA8477 > JABMPR01 > JABMPR01. The sequence continues at coordinate 6,155 of CAZOBQ010000085.1, read as the reverse complement.
TTCCTGCTCTATTTCAGTTTCCGTTCTCGCCGGGGCGTCGCTTTGCCCTTGCTCGTAGTCCTCTTTTCCATTCTAGGAACGCTTGGATTAATGGCCTGGCTTGGTTTAATGCTTACGGTTATTACCAGCATTATGCCTATCATGCTCATTGCCGTTGCTAGTGCTTATGGGATACACATCATCACGCGCTATTTTGAGGATTGTGCTGATTTACCTGCTGAAACGGACAATAAGGAAGTGGTCACGAACGTTATCGAACATATGATGAGACCCCTGTTCCTGGCCGGTCTTACTACGGTGATCGGGTTCTTATCTCTGCTCTCGCACATTTTACCGGCATCTCGTGAAATGGGCTTATTAACCGCATTTGGTGTCGCGCTGGCTTTTGGAATATCTATCACATTTATTCCCGCAGTTCTGGTTCTTTTTGAAAAACCTAGTGCAGAGAGACAAGAAAAAAACACACCGAAACGTTTACTCTCACGAATCTTGGCCCGTATGGGACATGTGGTCTTCCATCATCGGAATCCTATTTTCGCGGCCTTTGCCGTTTTAACTGTCGTTGCATTATTTGGTATCCCGAAGGTCGAATTAGACAGTAATCCTTTGAATTATTATGCACCTGAGTCGAATGTACGTGTCGTAAACACGATCATTGATGAGCATTTCGGCGGTAGCACAACCATGTCTGTGGTGATTGAAGGAGATATTAAATCCCCGGGTATACTGAATCAGATCGATCAAATCCAAAATTTTCTCGAAGGGCGTGATGGCATTGGATATACCTTAGCAATAACAGATTTTGTAAAACTAATGAACCAATCCATGAATAACGGGGACCCAGACTACTATAGAATTCCTGATTCTCGCCAGCTCATTTCCCAGTATTTGTTGCTGTATTCCTGGGAGTCAAGCAGTGGTTATCTGGATTCCTATGTTGATTATGATTATCAGGTAGCCCAAATCGTGGTTCGATTGAACACAATGGATGTTTATTACATGGTTGAAATTCAAGAAGAACTTAATCAATTTCTTGATGACAATATCCATGTAGATAATCAACCGAAGAGTGAAGGATATGCAGTCCTATTGGGGAATTTGATGCCCATGATGGTAAAAGGGCAAACCCGCAGTCTGTTGCTCTCTGTATTGTTGGCAGCTCTTGTTACTGGCCTAGTGTTTAGGTCTCTCTCGGCAGCCCTAATCAGCGCTATGCCCTTGGCTTTTGCCATCGCAGGCGTTTTTGGCCTCATGGGATATCTAGGTGTTTATCTGAATACTGCCACCTCCATGCTCAGCTCAATCATGATCGGAATCGGTATTGACTATACCATTCATTTCCTTTTCCGATTTAGAACAGAGATCCGCAAAGGTCTCAGCGATGAAGAGGCTGTCATTAAGACATTAAGTACAACGGGGCAGGGTATCATCATTAATGGTTTTTCAGTGATGATGGGGTTTGCCGTGTGTATGCTGTCTACATTTATCCCAATCTATTTCTTTGGTTGGCTTATTTCTGTTTCCATTTTCATGTGCTTGGTCGCGGCCCTGACGCTTCTACCGTTGGTTCTGATTCTGACACGTCCAAATTTTATCTTCAAGAGATAACGTCCCTAAATTCTTGCTTGCATGATCTATGGTTTTGCATAGATTGGAAACGTATGATACATAAATCGTTTCCATCGGACCAACAAAAGAACACCCAAGAGGAACCTATTCTCGAACATGGATTTGAACTATTTGCCCGTGATGGGGTGAAAGGCTTCACCGTCGAGAACCTGGCCAAAGATCTGGTCATGAGTAAAAAAACCATTTACAAGTTTTTCCCAACCAAAGAAATCCTGCTTCAGAAAATATTTCAATACCTCATGACTACTCTCGCGGGTCATTTTTCCAAAATTCGAGACAGGGAAATTAATCCCCTGGACAAGTTCATTCAGGTCATGTCTGAAATCACTCGTACAATTAGTAGAATACCAATTTCACGCGTCAACGAAATGAAAGCACGCTATCCAGCTATCTGGAAGGATATAGAGCGTTTTAGATTGGACCGTCGAGATGACTTTTTTCAAATTATGGAAGAAGCACAAAAGCAGGGTCTTGTTCGTGAAGAACTAGACCTTGAGATGGCTGCCACACTTTTTATGAATATCATTAATACTGTCTTCCAGCCTGAATTTTTTCTAAACAACCAGTTAGGTCCTAAAGAAGTCATCGAAATTTTCAGAGATATTTTTTTACGGGGGATTGTCACACCTAGAGGCCTAAAATACATAGAGGAAAAACTATGAAACAATGGTTTATCAGTCAGTCTGTAGATCACCCGAAACGCAGCATTATTATTACCATACTCATTACCCTGCTCATGGGATCAGGTCTCCAGCATTTTGTTGTTGAAGACGACTTCCTGAAAATGCTGCCTCAGGATATTCCATCCATGGTGACCTTGAATGAGCTTAAGGATGAATTTGGCAGTACTGACCTCATGTTCCTGGGGTTTGGGAAGCGTGGTGTTGACGTTCTAAATGCAGAGAGTCTTGCCATGCTCTGGGACCTTTCCCACGAGTTAGAAGAAAACATCCAGGTAGATGAGGTCATGTGTATCTCCACCTCCGACAAAATGGAGAGTATTGACGGATTTCTAGAAGTTTCAGCATTGCAGGAATATCGAGATCTCGATGAAGAAGAAATTAATGCTCTGCGTATCTACTTGAATGATAATTCAAAAATTAGAACTAGAAACCTGGGAGAGAATGGTGACTACTTTAATATCATCATCCGCCCCATTGTTGGTGCAAAAGGTGATGTTCTAGTGAGTGATATGGAAAAAGTCGTTGCCGAAAAACTGGCAGACTATGATGTTCACTGGGGAGGTCAGGCTTATCTTACTGGTGCCTTGCCAGTGATGATCCGCAATGATGTAATAGGGCTTATGCGAACGGGATTAATTGGTATGTTGCTCATCCTGCTTTTTAGTTTGAGAAACATCTCCGCTGTGGGTGCCATCCTGGCAACAATCGTCCTTTCCATGGTGTTCATGATGGGTTTTAATGGTTGGATGCTCTACTTGACGGAATCAGATAAATTCATGTTTGGAGTCCTCAACACATCCATGCCCATTATTTTGCTGACCATTGCCAACTCTTATGGCGTGCATGTCATTACCAAGTTTTTTAGAAAAATGCGGACCAACAAAGACCCTAGAGCTGCAGTAGCAGCTAGCCTTGACTCCCTTATCTTACCCATTTTTCTAACAGCTCTTACGACGGTTGCAGCATTTTTATGTATGGTGTTTGCCCCTTTAGAGCCCCTCATTGGATATGGCCTTTCAATCTCAGCAGGGATCCTGTGGGCCTGGATCTTATCAACCGTTTTTCTTCCTTCGATCCTGGTATTGAAAAAATGGAATCCTGATGCATCAGCTGTTTCCCATCCCAGTCATTTTGAAAGATTTGTCATAGCATTTGGTGAGCAGGTCATCAAGCGACCAAAAACTGTGCTCATAGGTGGGGCCGTCGTAATCATTATTGGTATAGCTGGTATCTTCAAGCTGAATATTGAAGTGAATATGAAAGCATTTTTCAAACCAGATAATCCCATCCGTCAGAGTTTGGAGTTTATGGACAGCGAGATGACTGGAACCATGGATCTTCAGTTATTGATCAATGCTGATTTGCGTTCCCCTGAAGTTCTGACCCGAATAGAAAGTATTCAAGAATTTATGGAAGAGTACGAATCTGTAACTCTATCCATTTCAATTGCTGATATTATCAAACAGATGCATCGCATGGTGAATGATGATGATCCAGCTTTCGAGACCATCCCTGATTCTCGAGATAAAGTGAACAATTTGTTCACGATGTATTCCATGTCGGGTGATCCTGATGATTTTAGTTCATTGGTCGATTATGAATATAAAAAAGGCTTGGCTACATCCATGATGCGGTCAATCTCCACAAGTGAAATTGTCACACTTGTTGATGACATAGAGACCTTTCTTCAGCAGGATGAATACAAGGATCTGAACATCACTATCACAGGTCTACTCATAGTGTTTAGAGATCTGGTTGCTTTGATCATACGCAGCTCCTTTATTAGCATTTTCGCTTCAATCATCATCATTGCTCTCATTGCAGCCTATTTCTTTAAGCACTGGTTATGGGGAGTTCTAGCTGTGGTACCTTTGAGCTCCGCTGTGATATTGAATTTTGGTCTCATGGGGATATTTGGCATTGATTTGAACCATGTTACTGCACTCTTATCCGCTATCATTATTGGTGTTGGGGTCGATTTTGCCATCCACTATATCAGTCAATTTAGGACCCATCTACACAGTCATGGTTTAGATGGAAAGCTGAGTCGAGAAACAATGCAGGATGTGGGGTTTCCAGTTATCTTGGATGCGGCATCTAACATGGCCTTTGGCGCCTTATTATTTTCGGTGTTCATTCCCATGATTCACATGGGTGGGCTGATGGTGTTTGCCATGGTATCAACCTCTACAGCTACTCTGACTTTGTTAGCTATATTGCTGGAGATCAATAAAAAACGTTTGGCTCGTATCGAAGGTATTAAAGTTACAGAATAGTATAATTAATTGAAGGATTTAAAATGAAACTTATGACAAAGGCACTCAGTATTTGGCTATTGGCAGTCTTGCCACTGGGAATATTCGCACAGACTGGATATGAGATTGCAAAGGCCATGGATGAACAAGCCTCACCAGAGGATATGAAAGCTGACATGACCATGACTTTGACAAACAAACAAGGCAAGTCCAGAGAGTCAACGATCAGATCTATCTCAGCTGATGATAATCGCAAACAGATCATCTGGTTCCTTTCTCCTGCCGATGACAAAGGTGTGGCATTTTTAAAGATAGAACATGCTGACAAGGATGATGAGATGCGTCTCTGGCTACCTGCTTTCAAAAAAGTACGTCGCATTTCTTCTAAAAAGAAAGCTGATTCATTCATGGGTTCTGATCTCAGCTATGAAGATATGACTTCCCGTGAATTAGACGAGTATACTTACGAGCTAAAAGGTGAGAAGGTAATTGACGATATCGACTGTCACATCCTCGAGAGTACTCCCAAAAAGGGCGTTACCAGAACCTATAAACGCTTTGTCACTTATGTAAGCAAGGCTGATTTAGTGGCAGTCCTGGATGAAGCTTATGATATGAGGGATAAACTTCTTAAAAAACGCATCATGAAATACGCCAAAGAGAAGTCATATGATCTGCCAGTTGAAATCTATGTTGAGAATGTGCAGAAAAACCATAACACGCGTTTAAAGTTTGCCAATATTCAGGTTGACACAGGAGTCAAATCTGATCTCTTTCAGGAAAAGAACCTGAAACGTATGCCTCGTTAATTGGAAATGTGATCTTATGAAAACTATCATACTGAATCTCTGTTTAATCATACTCATGCTGCCACAATTCACTTATGGTCAGCTCAGCATCTCTGGCGAAATTACCCCAACAGCTATGTTTCGAATTAGCAATGGTTCCCTTATCGACTTGCCATTCCGATTGGGCAATATCTCTGTAAATTATGCCCTTGGCGATTTTGAATTGGTCACCAATACGGCCATTGAAACGCGCTGGGAAAATCCTGAATTTTCAGAAGAGATGCTCCAATTCAGAGAAGCCTACCTCACATGGTACCCAAGTTTTGGAGAGCTCAAGCTGGGTAAAATGATTCACGCCTGGGGAGCAGCAGATGCAAACAATCCAACAGACAATCTCTCGCCTTATGATTACTACTATATGTTTTTATCCGGAACGGACAGGAAAATAGGCTCTCAGGGTGTTGCAGGAAAAATTTACATCGGTGATGCACAGGTGGAACTTGTAGCATTGCCACAATTCGAACCAAACAGGTTTCCGCTAAATGAACCTGAATTCCCTATTCAGATTCCTGTTCCTGAAGGTGTCCATTATTTTTATCCGGAAAACGAGTTTGAATTTGGCAGCCGAGTTCAATATGCCCTGGGAATTGGCGATATCTCTGCTTCTTATTTTAAAGGCAATGACCGCTCCTTCTCCCCTGTAGGTTTAGAAATTGATATAGCACCCTTGTTTATGGGAGGTGCACCTAGCTTTACAAGTCACTTGACCTACAGAGAGACTGATGTTATGGGTCTGGATG
>CAZOBQ010000084.1:0-11093 GCA_964578155.1 uncultured Lentisphaeria bacterium | reverse complement strand
AAAACTTCTTTTAGAGAGAGTAAAAGATGTAGGTGGCGTTTTGACTTTATCCTGGCATCCCCATACCATTAAGCGACCAGGATTTTGGGAGTTGTATAAAGAGACCCTGGATATGGTAGCAAAGGAAGATCCCTGGTTTGCCACGGTTGGTGAGGTTGGGAAATGGTGGAATGAGAATGTAAATGTTGACTTACTAAAATTCACCAGCAATCTTTCAGAAAAATGAATTGAATCAGATATAGTGAGAAAAAATTGAAATTTGTGACAATTATTGGTGCCAGGCCACAATTTGTGAAGGCTTCTATCATTTCTAAGGCTCTTCGTCTAGCTGGGCATGCAGAAATACTGGTCAATACAGGTCAACATTATGACGACAATATGGCTAAAGTATTTTTTGAAGAGATGGAGATTCCCAGGCCAGATTATGACTTGGGTGTTGGGTCTGGAACGCATGCAGCACAAACAGCGGCTTCATTAATTGGAATTGAACAGGTTATCATCGATGAAAAACCGGATTATGTCATTGTCTATGGTGATACAAATGCAACCCTGGCCGGTGTCATGGCAGCAGCAAAATTGCATGTGAAGATCGCTCACATTGAAGCGGGTTTGAGATCATTCAATCGTGAGATGCCTGAAGAGATCAATCGAGTTGTAGCAGATGTTTTGTCAGATCTTTTATTTGTTCCAACACAGATTGCAGCTAGGAACCTTGAAAAAGAAGGACTGACAGCCGGTGTGCATATTGTTGGTGATGTCATGGTTGACGCCTTATACACCTATACAAAAGTTGCTGAAAAAAGCTCATCAATTTTAAAGCAGAATCAACTAGAAGGCGAAGATTTTCTCCTGATGACCATTCATAGACCTAGCAATGCTGATCATAATGAGCGACTGCTTGAGATATTGAATCAAGTTGCCAAGAGTGGAATCCCAGCAATTTTCCCAGTTCATCCTCGCAGTAGACAGAGGGTTGAGACATTGCTCGAAAAGGTGCAGGGTGACATCAGGATAATGGATCCAGTAGGTTATCTCGATATGATGATGCTAGAAAAGTACGCAAAGTTTATTATTACAGATTCAGGCGGTGTTCAAAAAGAGGCTTATCTGCACAAGACACCTTGTCTGACGGTAAGAAGCGAAACCGAATGGGTCGAAACAGTTGATGATGGTTGGAATATCTTAGTCGGCGATAGTCTACAAGACATTCCCGGTCTTTTAGGTGAATTCCCAACACCATGGAATTGGGAAGCTCATTATGGAGATGGGGAATGCGCAGGTCGTATCATCTCTATCCTGGAAGACTAGAAGTCATAAAAATATTTATGAAAGGCGTATACCCTTAATGTTAAAACAATGGTTTGCAAATGAATGGGTACGGGCACTAGGGATTTTCCTTGTTGTGTTGATCCTATTATTTTCATCGGTCTTTTTCAAAGGGTACACCTTTGGAGGTGGTGATACGACTGCTGCGAAGGGTATGACGCATCAGCTAAATATTTATCATAGTGAAACTGGGGAATATCCGCTCTGGCAGCCGTACATCTTCTCAGGTATGCCAGCTTTTAGCAGCCTGATGTTCACGAAGTGGATCTATTTTCCCAATTTCATCTTCAGTGTTTTTCATAAATTGGGTTTACCAGCCTTATGGACAATGCTACTGCACTATATCCTGGCAGCCATGGGGGCGTATGTTCTCCTGCGTCATTTGAAAGTAGACTTTTTATCTGCAGTTTTAGGTGGTCTAGCCTTTATGCTTACGCCGTTTTTTGTTGTGATGATGTCAGCTGGACATGGTTCTCAGATGATGACAGCAGCCTACTTGCCTTGGTTGATCTATGCTGTAAGAAGGATCTTCGTCGAGCCTGATCTGAAAGGACTCGTCATATTAGCTCTCGTAGCGGGATTTCAATTCCAACGGGGACATGTTCAGATTGCATATTACGGTTGGATGGCGGCTGGTTGGTATGTAGTGATTGAAGCTATTTTCAGAGCCAAACAGAAAGAATGGGCCAACTTCCCTCTATCAATTGGCTATTTAGTCGCTGGATTGGGTCTTGGGATTGGACTTGCAGCTGTCCAGTATATTCCTTCTCTATCATATACTGCATATTCCATTAGGGGAGGTAGTGCTAGCGGTGGACTGGAATATGGATATGCTACCAGCTGGTCTTTCCCTCCATATGAAATGCTTGCCTTATTGTTCTCAGATTGGTTTGGTTTCGGTGGGCAAACCTATTGGGGAGGGAAGCCCTTTACTGAACATTCAGACTATCTGGGTCTCACCCTGATCGTACTCATGGTTGCTGCATTCTTTAATAAGGAACATTTTAAGGAAAAAATCTATCTTCTCAGCACGATCTTGTTAGCCCTTCTGGTCAGCTTTGGTAGTTATTGGCCGTATTTATATGATATCCTCTTCAAGGTTCTGCCCTTTTTTAATAAGTTTAGAGTTCCTTCGATGATCTTAATTCTGCTCGAGCTCATGGTAGCCTTATTGGCTGGGCTTGGACTTTACACATTGCTTAATCTTGATTCAGAGAAGAAAGCTGCTTTTCAGAAAAAGGTACTCATTGCAGCGGGTTTTGTGGGTGGCATTTTTATTATTGCACTATTGGCTAAGGGCGCCTTTGGCGGTATGTATACGGAATCATTAGCAACATCATCCAAGGCTCATCCGGCATTAAGAGATCTGCGAGTAGAAATGTTCTATTCCAGCCTGATTAAAAGTTTATTCATGGCTGTAATTAGCTTACTGCTTATTTGGGCTTATTTCGCCGGGAAGATCAGAGGCTTGGTATTATCTCTAAGTTTTACAGCACTGGTTCTGGTAGATCTAGGGCATGTTGATCTCCGTTTTACACAGAAAGCTGTTCCTTCTCGATATGTCAAATCTGTTACGCAAGTAACACCGGCGATCAGTAAACTTAAACAGTTAACGAATCGAAACCCTGGGCGAATCTTCCCTGTTCACACTTTGTTCGGGTCTAACGTTTGGGCTTTACATGGCTTGGAATCAATTGGTGGATACAGTCCAGCAAAATTAAAGGTACTTCAGGATTTTCTTAATTCTACTCAGATTGAGCAGACATTTCTGCCAAAATATTACACTCAAACAGCTGAGGGTGCCTCACCATTGGCGCTTAACCAAATTGACCCAGTTCTACGAAAACGTCATCTTGATGTATTACGTAATTTAAATGTAAAATACCTGGTATCTCCATATCCAATGAACGACCCTATGTTTGAACCTGTTAGCCAGGAGTTACACATAGTTGGTGGACAAAGAGCCCAAGTGGTAATCTATAAATTTACGGATTCTTATGCTAGAGCTTGGTTCGTTCCACAAGTACGGACAGTATCCTCAGTGGAATCTATGAGCATGGAATTAAATACTCTTGCTGAGAGCCCCTCCGAGGTAGCCATTGTTTTAGATAGTGATGGTGATATGGCGGGGGACAGCTATACCGTTGGTAAAGTGCAAGTTCTTGATAAGTCACTACAAGCTCTAACCTTACAAACACAAAATGAGGGCGAGGGCTTTCTGGTCATCAGCGAGGTGTTCTATCCCGGTGGATGGACAGCCTGGCTTGATGGAGAAACCGAACTTGAAATATTTCAAACCAATGAGCTTATCCGGGGTGTAAGAGTTCCAGCAGGTGATCACGAAATAAATTTTGTGTATGCACCAGCATCAGTTTCGATGGGTTTTTGGATAACAGTTGTATCAGTTCTAACCCTTCTATCTCTGATTGGATATCTGATCTACGGTCAAAGGAAACTTTCAAAAGAGGACTAATGCGCGAGTTCCGATCTACATTAAATATTAAATTAGGACTATTTGTACTCGCAGTCCTCATAATTACAGTTTCACTATTATATACAAATTGGGTGATCAAAGAACTAAGGGATGACAATCTTAGGTTCTTAGAGTATAACTCCAATATGCTTGCTAATGCCTTAGCGGCAGATCTTCAAACTCAAGCATATCAGGAGGAGCAGCGACAATTTCTTAGCTATAATGCAAGACTGTATGCAAGTGCACTTTCTGCTGATGTATCAAGTATGGATTTTGCATTTAATCAGGTTATAAAGAATATCAGCTTCCCCATTGTTATTACTGTTGTAGAACAAGGGAATCAACTCATATACGCTCACCGAAATATTGATATCCCTGATACTGTATCAGAGATGAAATCAACAACTTATCTCTTATCTCTGGCAGAAAGTATGGATCGGCAGAATACGCCTATCCCTGTTCACTATGATGGTTCTGAGATTATGAGTATCCACTTTGGGAAACCAGAGAGTCATCAATTCAAAGATGTTGTGCAAAAGGTTATGCAGGCAGTCAATTTTCCAATGATTATCACAAAAGAGGACGAGATAGGGAAGACTGTCATCCAGGACCACACCCTCAGATTCGCAAGTAGTACCACATCAGAAGAGCAATACACTATATTGCTATCAACTTTACAGCGTATGGATTTAAAAAACTCCCCAGTTCCTGTAGAATTCGGGACAGAACGAGTGATGCTCATCCACTATGAGGATTCTGAGCTTATTCAAGCATTGCGATGGTTCCCCTTCCTTGAGTTTGGAATAATTGGTGCCTTTATATTGCTGGGGTTTGCAGGGTTTCAATTCATCAGGAATGCTGAGCGCAGAGGTATATGGGTAGGACTTTCAAAAGAAACCGCCCATCAACTAGGCACACCCCTTTCGTCACTTATGGGTTGGATCGAATTGCTGAGACAGGATGAACAGTCAGAGCAAACCGCTCAGATAGTTGAAGAAATGGATCGTGATTTACAACGTTTGAATCAAGTAGCTGATAGATTTTCAAAGATTGGAGCAGGAGTCAAATTAGAGGGCCTGAATGCCTATAGATTGATCCATCCAGTCCTGAATTACGTTCAACGAAGAATTCCTCAATGGGGTAAATCTATAGAGGTAGAATTTGCTTGTCCGGAAGATTTACATGTGATGGCTCATCGTGAATTATTTGGTTGGGCTATCGAAAATCTGCTCAAAAATTCTGTTGATGCGATCAAAGCGGAAAAAGGAACCATTCGTATTGAAGTAATTCCTCAAGGATCCTGGAGTAGAATTCTAGTGATTGACAATGGGGAAGGAATCTCGTTCCGGAACCAGAAGAACATTTTTCGACCTGGGTGGAGTTCAAAGAAAAGGGGCTGGGGACTGGGTTTGAGCCTTGTAGAACGTATTGTCAGAGAATACCATCAGGGAGAAATTATGGTGGAGTCTATTCCAAAGCAAGGGACTACGTTCGAGATTCGGCTGAAAACAGCGCCAAGTCCCTGAAAATCATTGATTTTTTACACTGGAGATTATGTTTGACATGCGAGAGGGCGCCGTTTAGATTACGTCGCTTTTTCCCGACCAAGGGCGGCCGGGAGTGTAAGAATAAGTAAGGAATAGATTTGAAAACATATAATGTTAAAGCGAGTGAGATTGAGCGGGATTGGTGGATAGTTGATGCCAGTGGTAAGACTTTAGGTAGACTTGCTACTACAATAGCTCAGATTCTCCGGGGAAAGCACAAACCAACGTTTGTCCCGCATCTTGATAGTGGTGATTTTATTGTTGTAACAAATGCTAAGAAGATTCGTGTCTCTGGAAATAAAGAAGAGCAAAAAACTTACTTTCGCCACAGTGGTTACCCTGGTGGAGCTCGTTTTACAACTTTATCTCAGTTACGTGAAGCACATCCAGAGCGGATTATTGAATTTGCAGTCAAAGGAATGCTTCCACACAATCGTTTGGGTCGTGCCCAACTGAAGAAGATGAAAGTCTACGCTGGTGAGGCTCATCCTCATGAAGCTCAACAACCCAAACCACTTGAGATAGGTTAATGCCCATGAGTACAACAAACACATTTTATGCCACTGGAAAACGTAAAACATCTATTGCACGTGTTTATATGCAACCAGGAAAAGGTATTATTAAAGTAAACAGCCGTGAACTGAATGACTATTTTGGTCGCAAAACCTTGAGAATGATCGTTCGTGAGCCCTTAGATCTTACTGAGAACACAAATCGTTATGATATCTCAATTAATGTCAATGGTGGCGGTCTATCAGGACAAGCTTATGCAATCCGTCACGGTATTTCTCGTGCCTTGCAAGGCGAAAATAATGAACTGCGTCCTATGCTTAAGAAAGCTGGCCTATTGACCCGTGATGCTCGTAAGAAAGAGCGTAAGAAATACGGTTTGGCTGGTGCTCGTAAAGCTTACCAGTTCTCGAAACGTTAAAAGTTTTTCAGGAGAGTTGATGCATAATATTTCATTAGAAGATCTGTTAGCCTCAGGAGCTCATTTTGGTCATATGACCAGTAATTGGGATCCGAACATGGAAGAGTATATCTTCACTAAAAAGAATGGCGTACATATCATTGATCTGTACAAGACTATTGATCAGCTTACCAAAGCTGTTGACTTAGTGAGTGCCACAGTAAAAAAAGGTGGCTCTATTCTTTTCGTAGCAACCAAGAAATCAGCAAAAGTGGTTGTTGAAGAAGAAGCAGATCGTTGTGGTATGTTTCATGTGACAGAACGTTGGTTAGGTGGAACGCTAACTAACTTTATGACTATTAAGAAATCTATCAAGCGATTACATCTGCTTGAAAAAGATGAAACTAGTGGTGTTGCAGAGACTCTGACGAAAAAAGAGCTGCTCATGCGCACACGTGAAAGAAATAGACTGCAAACTCAACATCGTGGAATTAAAGACATGCGTCGCCTCCCTGATGTTGTGGTCATTGTAGATGCACGTAAAGAAACTATAGCTATTGCAGAAGCGCTTCGCTTGGAGATTCCTATTGTTGCAATCGTGGACACAAACACTGATCCACGTAAAGTTGATATTCCTATTCCTGCGAATGATGATTCAATTCAGGCAATTCGTTTGCTTACGGGCACCCTTGCTGACGCCATATTGGAAGCTAAGGGCATCTCGAAAGTAAAAGAGACTGAAGAAGCTACTGCATAAGTACCAAAAAGAATTAAACCCGGAGAAGATTTAGAATGGCTATTACAGCTGCTGCGGTAAAAGAACTGCGCGAAAAAACAGGTGTCGGCATGATGGAGTGCAAAAAAGCACTTCAGGAAGCTGATGGAAATATTGAAGAAGCAATTAGCGTATTGCGTAAAAAAGGTGTTGCCAAGGCTGCGAAGAAAGTTGGCCGTGCAACCAATGAAGGACTGGTCTTCAGCTATATCCATGCAGGTGGCAAGTTAGGCGCCATCGTTGAGATCGCTTGCGAGACAGATTTTGTTGCCAATACTGAACAGTTTCAGGCTTTAGGGCATGCTATTGCAATGCATGTTGCAGCTGCTTCCCCTGAAGTTGTAAAACGTGAGCAGGTTTCAACAACTGAATTAGAAAAAGAATCTGAAATCTTTAAAGTACAGGCTCTCAACGAGGGGAAACCGGAGCAAATTGTTGAGAAGATCGTCACCGGGCGATTGGAAAAGTACTATAAAGAAGTTGTATTGCTGGAACAATCCTACGTTAAAGATCCGGAAAAGAACATCGGTGATCTTGTCAATGAGACTATTGCTTTCCTTGGTGAGAACATGTCAGTTATTCGATTCCAGCGTTTTGCTGTCGGGGAGACAAGCGCTAGCGCTGAGTAACTTCTAAAAAAATCAGGCGGTAAAATGGCAGCCGAACCAATCTATAAGCGTGTACTACTAAAATTAAGTGGCGAGTCGCTTGCAGGTGATTCGGCTCTTTCTATTGATACAAAAGTCCTTGACCAAATGACCTCTGATCTCCAGGAAATTGTTGACCTGGGCGTTCAAGTGGGCATTGTTATTGGTGGTGGAAACATCTTCCGCGGACTTTCCCAAAAAGCAAAGGATATGAATCGTGTCGCAGCTGACCACATGGGTATGCTAGCGACGGTAATCAATGCTGTTGCCCTTGGTGATGCTGTAAAACGCCGTGGTATGGATGTGAGCGTGCTAACCGCTATAGAAATGAACAAGGTCGCTGAACCCTTTACTCAACGGAGAGCGATTGAAGATTTATCAACTGGGAAGGTAGTGATCTTTGCTGCTGGAACAGGGAATCCATTTTTTACCACTGATACTGCTGCTGCTCTGCGTGGTGTTGAAATTGAAGCAGATGTGCTGCTAAAAGGAACTCGGGTTGACGGAATATATTCCGCTGATCCTGAAAAAGTATCAGACGCTACATTTCTCCCAAAGATTAGTTACGATGAAGTACTGAGTAAGAATCTCAGAGTTATGGATCAAACTGCTTTTGCTCTTTGTAGAGAGAATCAACTTGCAGTTCATGTGTTTAATATGGAAATTCAGGGAAATTTGCTAAAAGTGATGCAAGGCGCTGCCATTGGATCTGTAGTTGGAGGAAATCATGATAAATGAATTGTTTAAAGATGTAGATCATCGCATGAAAATGTCCCTAGAACATGTTAAGAGTGAATATAGCGGACTCCGTAGTAGTCGTGCATCTATCACGCTGGTTGAACATATTAAGGTAGATTATTATGGAAATCCCACTCCTCTGAATCAAGTGGCTAACCTAAGTGTTCCAGAACCTAGGATGATTGTTATTCAACCCTGGGAGAAACGCCTCTCCGCTGAGATCGAAAAAGCAATTATGGCAGCAGATCTTGGTTTGAATCCGACTAATGATGGTGTCATGATACGAATTCCAATTCCTCAATTAACTGACGAACGTCGTAAGGAATTGATTAGACACGTACACAAACTCGCTGAGGATGGTCGTATAGGTATTCGTAACATCCGTAGGGACGCCAATGATCAGATCAAGAGTGCAGAGAAAGAACATGAGCTCTCCGAGGATAACTCAAAGCGAGCAACCAGCAATGTTCAAGAGATGACTGACAAATATATCAAAGAGATAGATGAGGCTGTTGTTGCTAAAGAAAAAGATATAATGGAAGTCTAAAAGACTTAAAAATAATAGATAAAAAAAAGCTCCGATAACTCGGAGCTTTTTTTTATTTGTAGTGTGAAGATTACAGTGAATCAGCATTCTTCTCTAGATAAGAAGCGACGCCTTCAGGATTCTCAGCCATGGCTTCCTGCCCTTCTTCCCAACCTGCAGGACAAACTTCTCCATGCTCTTGGTGGAAGCTAAGGGCATCTACATACCGTAGAGTTTCATCTATATTGCGACCTAATGGTTCATTATTAACGGTAGCATGCCAAACGATTCCTTCTTCATCAATTAGGAAAGTACCACGCAATGCAACGCTTCCGTTAACTGTGGTTTCTTCGTCGCCATCATCAGTCAGCACAGTCGCTGATACAGCTTCCTGTAGAACATCATATGCACGGGCAATTGATTTATCGATATCTGCGATGATTGGATATTGGATATCGCCAATTCCACCAGCTTTGACATCAGTATTCTTCCATGCAAGGTGAGACCACTTTGAATCCACAGAACAACCAAGAACTTGTACGCCGCGTTTCTCAAACTCAGCTAAACGATGATTGAAGGCCAGGATTTCAGTTGGACAAACGAATGTGAAATCTAATGGGTAGAAGAAAAGAACAACTTTTTTACCTTTATAATCAGACAGGCTAATGTCTTTCATGGTATTGTCGCCCATAACGGCAGTGGCGGTAAATTGTGGTGCAGGTTTTGTAACTAACATAGATTTAAATCTCCAGATTTAGTTGGTTTAATTATTATATAAGTAGTAATCATTACTGACAATATATGATTCTACTATGCGACTGCAAGCTATTATGCCAAAAATTATTATTATTATTTGGCGTGAATATAATAAATTGGTCAGTATACTGTATAATATAAGTCATTATCATATCATAGAAGGATTCACCCATGCAAAAGTTAAACATCAGAGTAATATTGATTATCATTCTTTTCCCATTATTGAGTATTGCTCAAATCCAAGATGCTCACATCCAATCAACAGTGGAAAAGTATTTTGCGAGAAATAGAACTGCTCCTGCACTTATGTCAGCTTCAGTCGTAGATGATATCATGTATGGGCGGACCCTTAAAATCTCCATCAGAGGGCACAGGAATAGCGAAAATGAGGATATTGGTTTCGCCTTTGGAGCGGCAGCATCTATTGCCAGTAGAGCTTCATCACCTATTGAAACGCTCTGGGTTGAAATGGGAGTCCGTTACAAGAGGATCGAGACCACCATCGCTATTGCACCCGCAAAATGCAGCAGCGATGCCATTGTCAGGAAAACCCGTAGTTTCGCTTCCTGGTGGGAGGAATGCCTGGAATTTCTATAGAAATTGTTGCTGATTTTAATATTAGCCAAGTATAAAGGTGTGCAAAAAGCAGGAACCCGCTTAGATTGGCTTGGTTTTTAAAAATTAAGGAGTTTTAAGCTAATTATGTATGCGAATATTTTATTGATGTCAGCACCCTCCGGGGGAGAAGGTGGTAACCCCATCTTAAGTTTTCTTCCAATTATTTTGATGTTTGGTGTTTTCTATTTTTTACTAATCAGACCACAGACAAAACGTCAAAAAGAGTCTGAGAAAATGAGAACTGAACTGAAGAAGGGCGATCACATTATTACCTCAGGTGGTATTCATGGTACCATTGAAGGGATGAAAGACAATGATATCCTTTTGATCAAAACGGGAACAGATACAAAACTGCATGTTAGCAGAAGTGCAGTTTCGACGGTCAAAACCAAGTAGCAATGATCTATGATATTCAAACATATGGGAAAGAGGTCCTTCGTCGAGAGACAAAGGAAATCAATGAGTTTGACACCTCTTTAAAAGAGGTAGTTTCCAATATGTTTGAAACGATGTATGCTGCAGAAGGAATTGGTCTTGCAGCCCCCCAAATAGACAAATCTATAAGACTCTTTATTGTTGATCTTTCTCCACTTGAAGATGATGAAAAAAAGCGTGTCTTTGTTAATCCCAAAATTTATGCCTTCGGTGATGAAACTGATGAATTCGAAGAGGGTTGTTTGAGTCTTCCCACGATTCGAGAAGTTGTTACCAGACCCACTACTATCAGGATGCGATATCAGGATATAGAGGGAAAAGCATATGATGAAGAGATCGGGG
>CAZOBQ010000083.1:0-11179 GCA_964578155.1 uncultured Lentisphaeria bacterium | reverse complement strand
GATTTATTCGGAAAGATGCTGATGAGAAACATTATATCCTCATTTCGCGGATCGGGATGGTAGTCCTAGTCGTATTTTCGCTATTGATGACCAGGTTTGTACTTACAACTATTTCAGGTGCTTGGGAATATATCCTCTCTGCAAGTGCCGGGACAGGTGCTGTCTTAATTCTACGCTGGTATTGGTGGCGGATCAATGCCTGGTCTGAAATCTCAGCCATGATCACACCATTTCTTGTAATACCTATTGTTCAGAATGTCTATGGAATGGTGTTCCCAATGACACTTTACCCAATTGTAGCAGTCACCACAGTGGTTTGGCTTAGTGTCACTTTCCTTACCAGTCCTGTAGATCGAGAAAAGCTAAAGGAATTTTATAGAAAAGTTCATCCTGGAGGAATCGGTTGGAAATCAGTTTCTGATGAGCTCCCTGAAGTGAAGAGCGATAGTGGGTTCAAACTTGTCTTTGTTAACTGGCTTTTTGGTGTGGCACTGATTTATGCCAGTCTATTTGGAATTGGGAAGCTAATCTTCCAAGAGTATGGACAAGCCTTTCTCTATATGATGATCGTCGCAATATCAGTGGCTGTGATCTATCGAAACTTGTCTCAAGAAGACTTTGTGACAGAGGAAGAGTAAAGAGATTCTGCGGCTCAGTAGAGTCGTGGCTATTGGTATTTAAATGAATCGAGGACAATCAGATGTCGGATAAAAGAATCTCTCAAATTATTACTTCTGGTAGGATTCTGGTCTCTGATGGAGGTTGGGGTACCTTTCTTCAACAAAAGGGTCTGGAAGCCGGCGAATGTCCTGAACTTTGGAACATAGAGCATCCACAGGATGTACTGGCAATCGCCCAATCTTATGTTGATGCCGGTTCAGACATGATCGAGACCAATAGTTTTGGGGGAAGTTCCATTAAACTGGGGTCATATGGTCTTGCAGGCCGAGCATTCGAATTGAATAAGGCAGCCGCGGAGATATCTCGTGAGGCAGCCGGAAGTGACGTCCTGGTTCTGGGGTCCATTGGACCCAGTGGGAAAATGCTCATGACCGGGGACGTGACTCCGGATGAATTACGAGATTCATTTGCTGAGCAAGCAAGGGCACTTGAAGCAGGTGGAGTAGATGCACTCTGTCTTGAAACCTTTTTCGATCTTACTGAGGCTATTTGTGCCATCGATGCTGCCAAGGAAAATACTACTCTGGAACTCATTTGTACTTTTACATTCGATAAATCTCAAGTTGGTTATCGAACTATGATGGGTACCAGCCCAAGCGAGGTGATTGAGACTGTCCTCCAAAAAGGGGTGGATATATCAGGCACGAATTGTGGCAATGGATTTGAGGGCATGATCGACATTGTTAAAGAGATGCGTATTGCCTCACAAGACATTCCGCTATTGGTTCACGCTAATGCTGGTCTACCGGAGCTAAAAGAGAATAAACTCTATTATCCTGAAACTCCAGAAATAGTCGGTGAAATAATACCTCGACTGATTGATGCAGGTGTGAATATCATTGGAGGATGCTGTGGTACTACCCCGGATCACATTCGTAGGATAAAATCTAAAGTTAGTCGTATTGAAGCGGGTGAATAGTTTGAGTCTAAAAGGGATCCTTTCTAAGTATGCATAACACTACACTTATCGGCGTCGATGTTGGCGGGACTAAAATCAATGCTGGACGTGTTGTTAGCGGGACTGTAGAGGCAAAGAGTCATTTTAAGAATCCGGCTAACGAGCCTGCTGATGTTGTTCTGGGAACAGTTATTGAGGCCATCGAAGGTGTCATTACTCCTGAAGTATCTGGAATTGGAGTTGGAACCCCAGGACTGGTCGATGCAGAGACCGGAACGGTGATGGAGATCCACAATATTCCCTCTTGGAAGGATTATCCACTCCAAGCCAAACTCAAAGAGCACTTTAATATTCCGGTATTTGTAAATAACGATGCCAACTGCTACGCCGTGGGCGAAAAATATTTTGGGCAAGGGAAAGGTTTTAACAACATTGCTGCCATGACCTTGGGCACTGGATTAGGCACGGGTCTCATTCTAAATGGCGCTCTCTATAATGGAAAGAATGGCGGAGCTGGGGAATTCGGTATCGTAAAGTATCTGGATCGGAATCTGGAGTACTATTGTGCCAGTAAGTATTTTAGCTCCATCCATGGTTCAGATAGCCTGGCACTCTCTGAGTTAGCTCGAGCAGGCGATCAGGATGCTTTGAACATTTTTAATGAATATGGTCATCATTTGGGACATGCTATTCTGACTGTAATGAGTACTGTTGATCCTGAGATAATTATCCTCGGTGGCTCCATTGCTAATGCCTATCCACTATTTAGAAAGGGAATGTCTGAAGTTATAAGAAACTATCCCATTGCAAGGGTTGCTGAAGATATTCAGATTGTTGTCGGCTCATTGTCTGATGGCGCTATCTTAGGGGCAGCTGCGCTATTCTATGATGGTTCTAGAGGAGTAGAATAACTATTCGTGAATTATGAGTGAAATTCTAAAACAGCTATCAGTATGCATCGAACGTGGTAAAGTAAACCAGGCTTCACCATATCCGCCTGACATGCAGGGCGGAAAAGGTGCTGATGAGCTGACACAATTAGCCCTTGAAACAGGTATATCTCCATCAGATGTACTCAATCAAGCACTCATGCTTGGTATGAAAAATATTGGAGATAAATTTGAGGCCGGAGAAGCATTTATCCCTGACATGCTGATTGCAGCAAAAGCTATGAACACAGCTATGGTGCACTTACAACCCCATTTCGACTCTGGTGAAGTTAAACTAAAGGGCACATTCATTATCGGGACCGTCTCAGGAGATCTCCACGATATTGGGAAGAATATCGTCTCAATGATATTGACAGGGAGCGGTTGGAATGTGATCGACCTGGGAGTAGATGTTTCATCTGAAAAATTTGTGAAAACAGTAGGGGAAAATCCTGGTAGCATAGTAGGAATGAGTGCTTTGTTGACGACAACTATGATGCAGATGAGCTCTATTAACCAAGCAATAAAAGGAAAATATCCTGATACAAAAGTGTTTGTCGGCGGAGCTCCACTTTCGCAAAAGTATAGCGATGAAATCGGTACTGATGGTTATTTCCCTGACCCAAATAAGTTCTCAAAATATCTTGATGCGATTGATTAGATAGTATCTGATGTATCCGACATTTCAATTTGAACCTTCCATTAACGAGCTAAGTCCGAACTTGGAGACGATAGTCCAAACCATGGGCTATACCATGACCAAGATACCGGATATGTACAGAGAAATGTTAATGCATACGCACATAGAGGCACGCTCAATCGTGACACCCAAGTGTGGTTTTGTCGTGCAACCCGAAGGGAGTGCTCAAGTTGAGAGTGGTAAAGTTATTCTAGATGGGATAACCTTCGAGACAAAGAGTATTGTCTCAGCTCCACTGAAGGGAATCAGGCAAGGGGTGGCGTTTGTTGCCACTGTGGGACCTGAATTCGATGCCTGGTCTAAGCGTACTTTTGAGAGCGGTGACCCTCTAAAAGGGTATATGATAGATTTACTAGGTTCTGAGTTCGCTGAGTGCATCGCTGATTGGATTGAAGCCAAAATCTTCGACTACGCAATAACTGAAGGATTCTCAATTAGCAATCGCTACAGTCCAGGCTATTGCGGGTGGGATGTTAAGGAGCAGCATCAATTATTCAAGTTCTTCCCTGAGAATTTCTGTGGGATATCTCTCACCGAGAGTGCATTAATGCGACCTCATAAATCTGTAAGCGGCATTATCGGACTCGGCTCCGATATTCAACGAGAAGAGTATCCTTGCGATGTGTGTGAGGTTAAGCATTGCTATAAGAATCGGCATCCCGGACAATAAATATGGAAAATCCTGAAGGAGTTTAGTGTGAATGCACGCCCATACATTCTGAAAGAGACAAATTGGAAATCTGTTAAAGGTGCAGATTATGATGTGGCAGTGTTGCCATGGGGTGCTACTGAAGCGCATAATTACCATTTACCCTATGGTACAGACATCTACCAAACTGAAGCAATTGCCGCCGAAAGTGCAAAGCTTGCATGGGACAAGGGTGCCAAGTGTATCGTACTTCCAGCTATTCCTTTTGGCGTAAATACCCAACAAATGGACATCCCACTGACCATAAACATGAACCCAAGCACACTATCTGTTATTGTTGCAGACATCATTGATAGTCTTGAACAGCAAGGGATCAAAAAACTGGTGATCCTTAATGGGCATGGTGGGAACGATTTTAAATTTATCATTCGTGAATTACAAAATAGTACAAACGTTTATCTCTGCCAGGTCAACTGGTATACTATCCCTGCAGAAGCGGGTCTCTTCGCGGAAGCTGGAGATCATGCCGACGAAATGGAAACCAGTATGATGTTAAATCTTTTTCCGGACTTGGTCTTGCCCCTGAGTGAAGCAGGTGAGGGGAAAGGAAAACTGCCTAAGATTCAGGGAATGAAAGAGGGCTGGGCGTGGGCACCTCGTCGTTGGACTCAAGTTACGGAAGATACTGGTGTAGGTGATCCAAGACAGGCAACGGTTGAGAAAGGTGTCAGATATTTCGATAGTATTTCAAGAAAAATTGGGCAATTCCTGGTAGAATTTGCGAACGCAGATACCGAAAATATGTATGAGTAGAAAATTATAAGACAAAATGCTCCTTGAATAATGAAATGATCAGCTATAAATTTGTTGAATAATTGTTGGTATTGAAAGGAAGTTATGAAAAACGAATATTTATGTCCCTATTGCCGAGGTCATCTGAAAGTTGGAAACAACATTATTTTTGCAGTCAGGACAAAATCACAGGCAAGAGGATTGCTCCTCTTAAGCCCTGAACTGGGGAACTATCGTTGTAATAATCACGAATCACTTGAACTCGTCGAAGGTGAAAGAGTGGAAACGTTTTGTCCCATGTGTCACTCTAATTTACGGGCAATCAATGTGAATAAGAATCTTGCTGAAGTTATCATGGTTGATGAAGAGGGTGAACAGTATGAGATTTACTTTTCAGAGATTGTTGGTGAACATTCTACGTATAAAATTACGGATTCTGATATAGAGAGTTATGGTGATGACTCAGATGATTATATGAATTATTTTGGTTCATAGTCAGAGTGCTAGAATCCAATAATTGGGCAAAAAAAAGCAAGGCATTCGCCTTGCTTTTTCTATTTCATGGTCAGTTTCCGTGAAACTACTGTGAGGCCTCCAAAGCTTGAGATAGGTCTTCAACAATATCATCGATATGTTCTATACCAACACATAGCCGAATGGTGTCAGGGGTTATGCCTGCTGCAGCTAATTCATCTTCTGATAATTGACGATGAGTCGTAGAGGCCGGATGAGCAGCCAGTGATTTGGCATCACCGATATTCACAAGCCTTTTAAATATCTTAAGCGAATCATAGAATTTAACACCTGCATCAAAACCACCCTTGATACCAAAGGTCATGAGGCCGGAAGCTTGCCCATTTGCATATTTTACAGCCAGGTCATAGTAGGGTGATTCTTCAAGTCCGGCATAATTAACCCATTCTACCGAGGGGTGGTCGTTCAAGTAGTGCGCGACAAGCAAAGCATTTTCACAATGACGTTCCATTCTAAGTGCCAAGGTTTCAATTCCCTGGAGAATCAGAAATGCATTAAAGGGACTAAGTGCTGAGCCGGTGTTCCGCAATGGTACAGTACGAGTTCTGGCAATAAATGCCATTTCACCCATAGCTTCTGCGTAGACCATGTTATGATATGAAGGCTCAGGAGTATTGAGCATTGGGAATCGATCTGGATGCTCCCCCCAAGGGAACTTGCCACCATCCACGATAATCCCTCCAATTGAGGTACCGTGGCCACCCATATACTTGGTTAGGGAATGGACCACAATATCTGCTCCGTGCTCAAAAGGCTGGATCAGGATAGGTGTAGCAACTGTGTTGTCAACTATAAGTGGCACACCATGAGAGTGAGCCATCTGGGCAATTGCTTTCAGATCAACAACATTCCCAGCCGGATTACCAATACTTTCACAGAATACTGCGCTTGTTTTGTCATCAATAAGAGCTTCCAAACTTGCTGGAGAATCATCTTCAGCAAATCGAGCTTCGATTCCAAGTCTGGCGAACATATGTTCGAAGAGCGTATAGGTCCCACCATACAGCTGTGGTACCGTTACAATATTATTACCCTGTTGTGCAATAGTTAGAATCGCATAGTTAACGGCAGCACTTCCAGCACTTACAGCAAGAGCGGCAACACCGCCTTCAAGGTCGGCTACGCGTTGTTCCAGTACAGCATTGGTTGGGTTCATGATCCGAGAATAAATATTTCCTGTCACCTCAAGGTTAAAGAGGTCCGCACCATGCTGGGCATTGTCAAATTCATAAGCAACAGTTTGATATATAGGTACAGCCACAGATTTGGTGGTTTCTTCGCTCTCATAGCCACTGTGTATGGCTTTTGTTTCGAGTTTGATAGTGTTAACTCTCCATTCTGAGTTTTTGGTTATTTAAGCTCTAAAGGATTATCTGGATCGACACCATCCACGAAAGGAAGATGGCGATTTACATTGGTCAGTTGATATACAATACCTAACCAGTTATTGAATATTGATTTGCCAGTATCACGCCAGGTGTTGTCGAGATGTTGTACGATTGCTTCCTCCGGGAAAGGGGGAATGGGTTGATTCTTGGCTTTGGCCTCTCTGGCCTCACTTTGAAATGTCTTTAGTAACTCTTCTACTGCAGGATTGAAATAATTTTCAGGGCTTTCAGGATAATGCTCCCCTATTCCATCGAAATAGCTGAAAACCTCACGTTTATATTCCTTCAACAAGCTGACCCGATCATATTCAGGGTGACCCTGTAGATACACGATTCGCAATAAATCTGGACTTACCGCCATGTGCACACCACCATCATCACTGTGAGCAAGAACCTTAAAATTGGCCGCTTCCAATTGAGCCATACTGATGTCATTATTCCGTGAATGAGGCACATCAAAGCGTGTGTTGATATTTCTCAGCAGTGGGTGTGAGTCATATTTGATTCTGGAACTATAGACGCCCCAACGCTTCTTGTCCAGGGGTTGGCGTTCAATGTCGTGCAGATGTTTTGCGATGGCGTGAACCGCTAGACAAGAGCATAATACAGAGGTAACCTGCTCATTCGCCCAATCAACTACTTCACTTAACGGTCCCCAAAATGGCTCATTCTCGATATCTGAACTCGCCGGATTTGTACCTGTAATTATGAGTGCATCCAGACCGGTAGTTTTAACGCTTTCAAAGGTTTCATAATAGTTATCGATGTATTGTTGAGTGGCTTCATCACGGTCAACACCATCTATGGTAAAGGGATAGATATAATATTGAACAATCTGATTTGAACTTCCTACTAGACGCAGAAATTGTCTCTCAGTAGCCTTGAAGGCAGCGTTTGGCATGAGATTCAGAAAACCAATATGTAATTCTCTTATATCTTGATGTAGAGCGTGTCCCAGTTCAAGAATTTCTTCTCCTTGTTCTCTCAGGACATCAAAAATGGGCAAGGATTTATGGGCAACTAGAGGCACGATATCTCACTTATTATCATAGGAGGGGAATATTTCTGTTGGCTTCATTCACAGTATAATATTAGGCTACAATTATGTTATTAGCAAAGAAATAAAATATTCTTGCACAATGTGGTTTACATAGTGTATAATTGTTCCGAAGATGAAAAACGTGAATGCACATATTATTATTAGACGTATGCGACGCTGCCCGGAGGTATTTGGGTAACCGGAGTATAATTCTTTCACGTAAAATAAAAAAGAATTCATAAAGCCCCCGGTTACTAAACCGGGGGCTTTTTTTTTGAGTTGAAAAAAGGAAACGAAATTAAGATGAACAAAATGAGCGAAAGCTGCATGTTCCAATTTGAGAAGGGGAAGTAAGGATGTCAAAAGAGAAAGTGATCTTAGCCTACAGTGGAGGCTTGGATACTTCAGTAATATTAAAATGGTTGGACCTAAAGGGGTACGAAGTGATCTGCTTCGTTGGGAATGTTGGTCAGACTGAAGATTTTGAAGCAGTGGAGAAAAAGGCATTCGCAACGGGGGCTTCAAAAGTCTATATCGAGGATCTGAGAGAAGAATTCGTAACGCAATATATATTTCCGGCTCTTCAGGGGAACGCCCTTTATGAAGGTCGCTATTTGTTGGGGACATCCCTGGCACGTCCTGTAATCTCCAAAAAACAGATTGAGATTGCAGCCAAAGAAGGGGCAAATATTGTGTCCCATGGATCTACAGGTAAAGGCAATGACCAGGTAAGATTTGAATTGGCGTATTATGCTCTTAACCCTGATATACAGGTCTTTGCTCCCTGGAAAGATGAAGACTTTCTCAATGAATTTAAGGGTAGGACAGATATGATCGAATTTGCCCAGAAACATGGGATTGAGATCACGGCATCTAAAAAGAAACCCTATAGCGAGGACGAGAACCTCATGCATATAAGTCATGAAGCCGGCATCCTTGAGGATCCTTCTTTGAGACCTGATGATTCAGTCTTCAGCATCTCAAAATTATTAAAAGATGCGCCAGATCAGGAAACAAAACTTGAGATCACATTTGATAATGGAATCCCGGTTAATGTGAAAAATATGGAAGATGGGGTCGAGAAATCAAACCCACTGGAGTTATTCATTTATCTCAACCAGCTCGGTGGTGAGAATGCTATTGGGCAACTTGATATGGTTGAAAATCGTTTTATTGGTATTAAATCAAGAGGGATTTATGAAACGCCTGCCGGGACTATTCTTTGGGAAGCACATCGTGATCTTGAGGGAATTGCAATGGATAAAGAGGTCATGCATCTCAGGGATATGCTCATTCCAAAATTTGCTGAACTCATCTATAATGGTTTCTGGTTTTCGCCTGAAATGGATTTCATCATGAGTGCCTTCAACAAGAGTCAAGAAGCCATTAATGGCAAGGTTAGACTCGCATTGTACAAGGGGAATGTGACTACCATAGGACGTGAGTCACCAACGTCTCTTTATGATCAGGATCTCTCCAGTATGGACATAGAGGGCGGATTTGATGCCATTGATTCTCAGGGATTCATAAATATTAATGCCATCAGATTAAAGGCACATCAAAAAGTACTACACAAAAATCGTCCTTTTCGTTGGAGGAGGGAGGCTAAGGCATGACAAAGCTCTGGGACAAAGGTTACAAGTTGGATAAACAGATCGAGTCATTCACGGTTGGGAATGACTATGAGATCGATCAGGAGCTGGTCTATTACGACTGTATCGCTTCTAAGGTCCACGCAGACATGCTTCAAAAAGCTGACTTACTGACTGCTGAGGAAGCCGGAAATCTCAAACAGGAGCTTGACAACATCATAGAACTTCATTCCAAGGGCAACTTCCCCATTAGCCGGGCACAGGAAGATTGTCATACAGCAATTGAGGAACACCTGAGTGAGAAATTGGGTGATGTTGGCAAGAAGATCCATACAGCTCGCTCCCGGAATGACCAAGTCCTGACGGCTTTACGACTGTATTATAAAGCCAAACTGAGTGATATTGAGGATCTCAGAAATGAGCTTATTTTGTCTATTGGAAAATTTTCAGACAAATACGGTGGTATCGAATATCCTGGATATACCCATATGCAGAAAGCCATGCCATCTTCCTTTGGCTTATGGGCTTCTGCCTTTGTGGACAGTATGGAAGATAATGGAAGGATACTGGCTACAGTCGGGATTCTGATTGACCAGTCACCTCTGGGTACTGCGGCAGGCTATGGTGTGCCACTCGATATTGATCGCGAGTTTTCTGCCAGGGAACTGGGATTTTCAAAAGTACAGGACAATCCCATCTACACCCAGCATAGTCGGGGTAAGTTCGAGGTATTTCTGATTCAGGTATTATCACAATTTACAGCAGACATCAACAAAATTGCCAGTGACCTGATCTTGTTCAATATGGAGGAATTCGCCTTTATTAATCTCCCTGATCAGTTTTGTACCGGCAGTTCAATTATGCCACAAAAGAAAAATCCTGATGTGCTTGAACTACTCAGGGCCAAACATCATGTGGTCACAGCCGCCCAATATGAAATTTCGGGTATCATTGGAAATTTGATCTCCGGTTACAATCGAGATCTCCAATTAACAAAAGAACCGGTAATTAAAGCTATAAATATTGTTAGCGAATCATTGGCAATTACAGCTCATCTTTTTGACCAACTCACAATAAATAAGGAAGCGTGCAGCCAGGCCATGAGTGAAGATCTTTATGCGACCGAGAAAGCCTATGAACTCGTTAAATCAGGGATCCCTTTTCGAGACGCATATAAACAAACCGCAGAGGCCATCAGGGCTAAAAAATGACCCGCGATATACCCAAATTAAAACGTGTGGTGGTGAAGATTGGTAGTACCAGTCTCATTAATAATGGTCAAAAGATCCACGAACGACAGATCATTGAGCTGACCAGGCAGATATCTTTGCTTACCATGCAAGGGATTGAGGTCATTCTGGTGAGTAGTGGTGCGGTGGCTGCTGGAGCCAGTCTTTTGAGCGAAATTAGTTCTTCATTGGACAATCACCAGGCGGCAGCAGCAATTGGTCAGCCAATACTTATGGGATACTTTCAGAAGTATTTTCAAGTCTACGAGATGAATACTGCTCAACTTTTATTGACCCATGATGACTTTCAATCTCGTAGACGATACTTGAATGCCAGAAACACTATCAACTATCTAGTTAACAATGGCATCATCCCCATTATCAATGAGAATGATAGTGTCAGTACTGAAGAAATTCGATTTAGCGATAATGATTTCCTTGGGGCTCTATGTACAAATTTGGTAAGTGCTGATCTGTTTATCATCCTCTCCAATATTGATGGGATAGCCGATAAAAACCCGCAGGAGTACAAGGATGCCAAAATCTATGAGACACTTTCAATAAGTGAAATTAAATCCCTCAAGCAACGTTTTTCCTTAGAAAAAGTTAACGGATTGGGGCGTGGTGGAATTTCTACCAAACTGGAGGCTCCTTTGATGGCGGCAAAATATGGAGTGCCTACAATTATTGCCAATAGTCGCCTGGAAAATGTACTCCCCAGAATTGTGAGGGGTGAACGTATTGGGAC
>CAZOBQ010000082.1:0-11183 GCA_964578155.1 uncultured Lentisphaeria bacterium | reverse complement strand
CAAATTATGTAAATCTCCGACAATCTATGCAAATTGAGATTATTAATCAGACCGACCAAGTGGATACCAGCTTGTTCAAAGATATCATTGACCTGGTAGTCGAGGGTGAGGATCATGAAGGAGAATTTGTTAATGTCATATTTATGGAGCAGGATGAACTTCGAGCTCTCAAGAATGAATACTTTGGTCTAGATGTTTATACTGATGTGATTGCCTTCAACTTGAATGATGCTAGTGAAGGAATTGAAGGTGAGATATATATATCGATCACCCAGATAAATCAAAATGCAAAATTATATAAAACCGATACACAAACTGAGCTGTACCGTGTCCTGATTCATGGGTGTTTGCACCTATGTGGGTATGAGGATAATACAGATGAGCTCAAGCGTATTATGACTTCCAAAGAAGATCTATACTTGTCAAACCTAAAGGCATTCTCACGTTGACAGAACTAGCTAAATATTTCGAGTCTCCACTCATGTGGCAGAGCGCTTTTTTCCTAATTCTATTGGGGGTTTCAGCATTTTTCTCGGGATCTGAAACTGCACTATTCAACTTGAAGCGACAAGATGTTGACAAACTAAAACATGACTTGGCACCTTCATCACGTCTTATTGTTCGCTTATTAGAGTCACCGAAACGATTATTGATAACGATCTTGAGTGGTAATACTATTGTTAATGTTGCTTTGGCATCAATGGCAGCGGTGATTACAGTAGGGATTGCTCAGGAGAACGATTTCAATCAGCTTGTGGCCTTAGCGGTAGAAACAGTTGTACTAGCGGTCATATTAGTCATTCTCGGTGAGATTACCCCAAAGGTACTGGCTATGCGCCACTCCCTGGCCTTCGCATCGCGAATAGTGGGAGTGCTAACTGTTATCTTCAAATTATTTTCACCTATTGCTCAAGTTGTTTACACGCTTATTGAGAAGATGGTTGGAGTAATCGGTCTGCATCCTGAAGAAAATTTCACATCAGATGAGGAAATTAAAGAATTAGTAGAGCTGGGTCAGGATCAAGGTGTAATTGGTGAGGAAGAGAAGGAAATGATCCATTCTGTCATTGAGATTGGTGATACGATGGCAAAGGAGATCATGATCCCAAGGCCTGATGTAAGCATGTTCAACACAGAGATAGGCCGAGATGAATTGTTGAACATGATCCGAGAAACTGGTTATTCCAAATACCCCTTATATCGAGATCAGATCGATCAAATTAGGGGTATTGTGTTTATTAAGGATATTTTACCCTATTTGCATAGTAGCTCCAAACGAATCAATCTTGAACGACTAGCGAGGCCAGCAATGTTTGTCCCAGAGCATCAGCATGTTGATGAACTTTTGCGAGACATGCAAAAGCAAAAACAGAAGCTGGCTATTGTGGTCGATGAATATGGCGGGTTTTCCGGTATGGTTGCTGTGGAAGATATCATTGAAGAAGTATTGGGCGATCTAAAGGATGAGATCGATGATTCTGAAGCAGAAACTGAAATTCAGGAAATTGAACAAAATATATACATGATCTCAGCTACTACGCAATTGGATGATGTAGCAGAAATGTTAAGCATTACTTTTCCTGAGGATCGGGATTATGATTCCGTTGGTGGTTTTATTTATTTTAATCTTGGGACCATTCCTAATCAGGGAGAAATTGTTCATTACAACCACTTTACTTTTGAAGTTGTTTCAATTGTAAAAAATCGAATTGAGAAGATTAAAGTGACAAGGGATCAGTTATAATTAAATGACTAATATAACAATTGTCGATGCGGATAAAGAACTGCAGAGATTGCAGGAGATAATCATAAAGCTTAGAGCACCAGATGGGTGCCCCTGGGACCAAAAACAAACATCAGAAAGTTTGATCCCATATCTAATAGAAGAAACCTATGAAGTAGTTGAAGCCATAGAGAATGGAAATGCTGCTGATCTAAAATCTGAACTTGGGGATCTTCTTTTGCATATAGTAATGCAAACTAGGATCGCGGAGGAGAAGGATAGTTTTAATCTCAAGGACTCAGTTAACTCCATCTGTGAAAAACTCATAAGAAGACATCCCAACGTGTTCGGTGATGAAAACAGTAGAGAAGGTCGCTTAAATGATGCCCACAAGAACTGGGAGAAAGTCAAACAGAGTGAGGGCCGAAAAAGTTGGATAGATGGTGTACCCAAGAATCTACCTGGCTTAATTCGAGCTCAAAGGATTCAGGAGAAGGCATCCAATGTGGGCTTCGACTGGAACGACGTTGGACCTGCCCTTGATAAATTTCATGAAGAGGTAGATGAGTTAGTTGTTGAGTGGGAGGCAGGGAACGTAAGACGAGCTAAGGAAGAATATGGTGATGTTCTGTTTAGTTTGGTGAATGTGGCTCGTTTAATGAAGATTGATAGTGAGACTGCCATGCGTCAAGCAGTTGATAAATTTGATTCAAGATTCCGTGCCCTCGAGAAAGTTTTTGAGAATGAAGGTAAAGATATTGAAACTGCCACACTTGAGGAGATGGACGAAGTGTGGGACCGAATTAAACACAAAGTAGATTTCCGGAAATAAATTAAGTGATCTATACATTGGGATTCATTTAATCGCCCCAATTGAATTTGAGTGAACAGTTTCACTTTATAAAGTTCTTGGCAATATGGACATAAAACTATAACTTTACTGAAGTTTAATGAAATCGAAATTCAGGAGGTATTGAAGTGGCTGCAAAAAAAACAAAGGGTAATCAGGGGATCAGGTACTCTGCAGAACAGAAAGCAGATATTGCCCAGTTTATTGAGGAATTCAATGACAAGCACAAACGCGGAGGCATGAAGGCTGCTAGTGATAAATATGGCGTTTCGGTTGTCACTCTAAGTAATTGGGGCAAATCAACTAGACGACCCAAAAAAAGCCGTGCTAAAGCAAAGAAAGCTACCAAAACTGTAATAGCTCCAGTTAAAACAGAGTCTGAAAGTGCAGATGCAGTTCTGAAAAGACTTCAAGCTATCCGTGGTGAGATAGCAGTTTTACAAAAAGAGTTTAATGCACTCAAGAAAAAACTATAATAAGGTCTATTTTTAAACAGACCTATTCTGTAGTTAAAGATTGAAGGGTGAGTTATTCTCACCCTTTTCTATTTTAAGCTTGTCACAATTTATATTCTAATAAAGGAATTGATGGGCTAGAGTGTAGAGTAAGAAAACCCAACCTGCCCCATGATTCCAACCGACTAGTACATCCAAAGGGTAGTGCGCTCCACAGTAAATTCTGGAATATCCCACTAAAAATGATATTGAAGCCAGGATCCAGATCGTCCCTGGGAATATGAGTCCAATCCCCATGGCAAAGGACATAGTGTTTGAAGCATGGTTTGAGGGAAAAGATTTCCTCCCTTTGTTCATACTACCTAAAGATGCGATATCACCATATTGTTTCCACGGTCTTATCCGGTCTGTATTAGGTTTTAGTAGGCGAGTATTAAGGCTATCTGCAATAGAAGCGCTAATTCCACTCAACAATAAAGCCTGTATCCCTGCTTTCCAGTCAAAATATATGAGGAGCATGGTGAGGATCAAACCTGGCCAAATCCATTTGTAAGGATTTGATACCATGATCATTAACTTATCTAATCTTGGCTGATTTCCATTGCTTGCGAGAATTCGGGTGAGTTTGTACTCAAATCTGGAAACAGGAATCTTGATCATCTACTAAAATGAGTGTCCAAGCATCATTTTCCCACTATTTTATCAGCCAAAAACAATAAGGAATCTGATAAATGAAAATTATCCGCATCATCTCCATGAGCCTCATTCTTGTCCTGGTAGCTTGCCATCATCCAAAAATTAGCACGGAACCTCAGGACGTGTTGGGTAAACTAAAAGTTGGATTCGACATTGATGATACCATTGTGCTATCTAGAGATAATTTCTTAAAAGCTCCCAAGTCAATTGAAAATCCTGGCCATGTTGACTACGGTTGGGTCAATACTCATGATAGTTTACATTCCGTTATTATTAAACCCATCGCTGATGTGATCTGGTTTCTGCGCTCACAAGGCCACGAAGTCTATTTTATTACAGCTAGACCCGGGACAAATGGAGATGCTGTTGGAAGATATTTGGAAAGAGAGTTAGGCTTTCCTATTGTG
Organism: uncultured Lentisphaeria bacterium; assembly: GCA_964578155.1. Lineage (GTDB taxonomy): Bacteria > Fidelibacterota > UBA8477 > UBA8477 > JABMPR01 > JABMPR01. The sequence continues at coordinate 7,052 of CAZOBQ010000082.1, read as the reverse complement.
AATGGAGAGAATCTATTCTTTTCTACTAAAAAGACTGATCCTGAAACAGGCAATAAATATACGACAAAGCATAATGTTATCTCTCAATTGGGATTGCACATTTTCTTTGGAGATTCTGATTCGGACATGGTTGCTGCTAGTATAGCTGGTATTCGAGGAGTTCGCGTTGTACGTCATCAGAGTTCGGTGATAGAATATAGCCGAAATTATTTTGGGGACACTATGTCACCTGGTTCAAAAGGGGCACCCCATTCGGAAAAAGAATATATGCAATTCCTCTCAAAGAGTATCGGACCCTATGGAGAAACAATATATCCGATTCAGCTTGAGCTGGACCTGGTCAATCAAACACAGGAATAATTTCGACAGATTGAACCCGGAATAGGTTCTGCTCTCCATTCATGTTTGTGACAGGCAGAGTCTCTTGGTCCAATATGAGGGAGTTTTCACCAGCTTGGAATTGAGCCTTTGCCCAAGCAGTAGCTTGCCAAAGATTCCAGGATTCAGTATGTGGGAAGCTGATCATTTGCTCTAACCACCAGTCATTCACTGTCAGTTTAGCAAGGCCACAGGTATTTCCTGTGTTGATTGGACCCATTCCATTACTATAAATGAATCTGAGAAGATAGTTCCCCGTTGATGGTAATGAGAAATTCATGCTGATAGATGCATTCTCTTCTCCAACTTCTATATAATAGGGAGCTGCGGAATTTAGCATGAGCGTGGCTGAGGGTCCAAGATAGAATGGTTTGCTCGGTAAGCTTTGGGCCCCGGTTGAGTCTATGGACTTCATAAACAAAAAACCACTAATGCTGTCAGGTAGAATAATTGGCGAGGACATGAGTGTATCTAGAATCTGTCCATTCAATCCAATTAGCGCCTGATCCGCTCCGTTGGCCCAATAGAGAGTATCCCCAATTAATTGTGTTCTAGGAGCTTCAGGTAACTGGTGATCTGCCAGTGTTAGTGATGCATCACTGTGATCTTTATTTTCCATGAGCTCAATGACAATGTCAAGAGGGTCACCTGTGAGAGGAATCGACTTGTTCTCATGAATGATGTCATTTACCAACATACTCTTGATGCTCGATCCTTTTCCAGTTAAATGGATATTAATGGGTGTGTCATGTAAGGTCAGGTGTGTCAGATTAAACTCATCCCATTGAAAAGGATTGTTTGGTTCTAGCAGCAAGTCAAATCCGTCTCGATCAAAATCATAATTGATACTAATACCAAATAGTCCTTTATAGATAGCTCCTAACCAGGCACCAACACTCCAAAGTTGACGATCAGAGTTAATCTCAGTTTGATCAGGTCGACCTGTGGTATAATGATAATTCTCACGATGGGTCATAAATAGTGCTGCAGCCCTGATCAATCCGTCAAAACTGTGCTTATACACATCATCATTTCCAACCTTCTTGGCAGCTAGCAATGAATAAGCTTCGACGAAAGGCCAGATTGCTTTGTTATGATACGGAGGTGAGTGAGGTAACTGATGAGAGATCACAGGACTCCCATACTCAGTTCGTGGATAACTGGCCACAAGCTGAGCGTTTATGGGTGAGAAGGAATTGCAGTAGAGGATTCCTAAAGATTCGCCCAGGATATCTCGGTGAGATGAAGCTAACCAGGCTGGAGATGCAATAATGTAGCTGGCAGGAGCATTGAGAGATTCACTCCAAAAATGATTAAGAATATTTTGGTCAAGCCGAGTGATCAGCTCAGGCCAAGTTCGAATGATTTCATCGTTATCACGAGCTAAGAATAAGCCAACTTCCAGGGCCCGTTTGAAAATGATATTGGTAGAGAGAGCATGTGACGTATGGATATCAGAAGATGACATCCAGGGTGGATAAGTTTGCTCACGCCAATCTTCAAAGCTGGTCTCACCCAAAAGCATTCCAGATACGGGATCACGGTTCCACAGTAAGTCTTCCTTTAGTGCATTAATCACTGGGTCTCTTATCTCTTCTAACCAGGTTTTATCCCCTGTTGCCAAAAAGATCTCCCATGCAGCCAGAGTCCACACATGTCGGTCGCTGGATATGGGCCATGATCCACCGGTTCCAGTGTCCTGGATAATCCGTCCATCAGAATTCAATTTCATCCTTAGACTGGTTTTCATGTTTTCAGGATAGAGATAAGCTAAAGATAATTGCGCAGCATATGAGAGGTCGCGAGTCCAGACCCCTTCCCACTCTTTACCGGCTGAGAAGGCTTCATCCTCACGGATATTCATCAAACCTTCTTCCAATGCCATGTTTGTAAGAGCTTCTAAAAGAGGAGCTTGGGGGCTCGTAAATCTTGGAAAAGCACTTAGATCACGAGACAAGGTCCAAGATCTTTCGCTATCTGTCTGGTTTGGTAATTCAAAATGAATAGTGAGTTCGAATATCGAATCTTGATCCACGTCCTCAAATTTAAAGGAACTTATATTGTCAGGATTATCCCAGAGCCATTTCAAGGGTGATGTCCCGCCAGCCAGATACAAACCGGTAAACGAATCAACACTAATTGTGTCCCTTGTTGGTGTTACATAGAATCCAGCCTTACTAAAAGATTTTAAAATAGGGCGGAGATCAACTCGAAAATGTACGTTACTGTTTTGAGTCAGTTTTGGTTTATCGCCCGCCAATGCAGGAGCATAGACGCCGAACTGTAAGCTGGGTGTATAGTACTCAGTGATGTCGTCAGGAATGACCAGTAGATGATCCATGCCAATGCCACCCTCGTTGTCCCTGCCATTGAGGCTGAGCTTAAAGAGGATGGGTTGATCGATACTATTGTCCAAATCCATGGGATAATTTGAGGTCATTTGGCTGGGGCTTATCACTTTTGCCAAGTAATCACCTTCTCGCACCTGGTCTGATTTGATACGAAATGGTTTCGAATCATTTTCACACTGGAAAAGCAGGAGAGTCAGTGCGGTAAACAGAATGATATGTAAAGTCTTCATGATATTGATCCTTATTGGTCTATAAACTAATCGACTAATGATAAATGTCTATTTCCATTGTCTGAAAGGCGACATAATTTACAAAATTGGTGAAAATGTAAAGCAGTTATTGAAATCCGCTTTACAAACTATATATTACATACCGACCAGTCGGTATGTTGAAATATTTTGCTTATTGAACCCTGGAATCTATCTTCTTTTTGTACCGGCTTTTTCCACACCGACTGAGTTTAAATATTTGAAGTAGATTAATAGCGAAGGAGCATAAAATGAAAATTGTTGTTTGTGTCAAGCAGGTGCCTGATACCGAAGCAAAAATAGTCATTGGGGGCGATGGATTATCCATCGATTCTGCTGATGTAAAATACGTGATAAATCCCTACGATGAATATGCCGTTGAGGAAGCACTCAGACTTAAAGAGGCGGCTGGAGAGGGAGAAGTTATTGTTCTTTCGCTCGGTGGTGAAGAAGCCCAACCTGCCATGAGAACAGCCATGGCCATGGGAGCAGATTCCGGGATTCTATTGAAAGTTGAAAATGCTGCTCTAGCCGATGGATTATCCATAGCAAAAGCATTGGCTGATGAGATTAAGACCCTTGATGTAGATATAATCCTGGCAGGCAAAATGGCCATTGATGGTTATGGTCATCAGGTGGCTACTATGTTAGGTGAGCTATTGGGAATGCCAGTACTGCCTACAGCCAAGTCACTGGAGATCGCTGACGGTAAGGCGACTATCATACGAGATATTGAAGGTGGTAAAGAAACTGTACAGGCCAATACTCCTTGTGTGGTTACGGCAGAGAAGGGTTTAAACGACCCTCGTTATCCTGCATTGAAAGGGATTATGCAAGCCAAGCGTAAACCGCTTGAGGTTAAAGACATCTCACTCAGCGATGCCGGGGTGGAAATTCTTGAAATGTCATATCCCCCAAAGAAACCAGAAGGTCGGATCGTTGGCGAAGGTCCTGAAGCTGCTGCTGAACTAATCAAACTGCTTCGTGATGAAGCTCAAGTTATCTAGGAGGTCGTCATGAATGGAATACTAGTTTTTGCTGAACAACGTGATGGCCAATTAAAGTCATACGCATTGGAAGCGATCTCAGAGGGACGCCGTCTGGCAGATGCCTCCGGATCGAATCTATCAGTTTGTCTCATCGGGTCTGGCGTAGACAGTTTAACTACTCATGTTGCCGCATATGGAGCTGATACGATTTATACCGCTGATGACAGTGGATTGGAGACCTACTCTCCGGGTGGCTATGCAAAACTGCTAACAGACACTGTAGAACTAACATCAGCAGGTATCATTCTGCTTAGTTCTTCTGCTATGGGACGTGAACTGGGAGCTTTACTTGCGGCCAAAATCGGTGCCAGCCTGCTAAGCGACATAATCGAAGCGACTTGGGATAGCGACCATCTGGTTGTTAAGCGTCCAGTCTATGCTGGAAAAGCTTTTCTGAAACTTGCGGTCAAGAGTGCATCCGTGGTAGCTACACTGCGCCCAAATGTGTTTAATGCCGAAGAGAAGTCCGGTGCTGGCAGCGAGCAGAGCCTCGCGGTTGCATTGGATGATAGTGACAAAAAAGTGTTAGTAACTGATACAGCTTTGAAAAGTTCATCACGACCTGAGCTTACTGAAGCCAGCGTTATCGTATCTGGTGGACGTGGTATGGGCGGTCCTGAGAACTATAATATTATAGAAACCCTTGCTGATACTTTTGGTGCAGCTGTTGGTGCATCACGTGCAGCTGTGGATGCAGGATGGCGTCCCCATGCTGATCAGGTTGGGCAGACAGGTAAAACTGTTTCACCAAATCTTTATATCGCATGTGGTATCTCGGGAGCAATTCAGCATTTGGCTGGAATGAGTTCCTCCAAATGTATTGTCGCAATCAATAGTGATCCTGAAGCACCCATTTTTAAGATCGCTAACTATGGTATTGTCGCAGATCTATTTGATGTTGTACCTGCTTTGAACGATGCTGCAAAGGAACTACTCACCTAAGCGTTTCTTCTTGTTAGATTAGAAAAGGGACTGGTATTTAGCCAGTCCCTTTTTTATTAAAGAAACTATTACAACGAAACAAACTAAGGGTACGAACAAATTATAATATTCGTGGCGTTCGTGAAATTCGTTGTAAAACATAGCTTGTGAATTAAGATGAGGAACTATGCTTAATCCCAAAGGTATTCTGTTCGATCTTGATGGTACTCTGGTAGATACCAGTCGCGATATTACTGCCAATATTAACCGCGCCTTTGACTCTATGGGCTTTGCTCAGCTGCCTCATGAGACCATTTTATCTCATGTTGGTTTTGGTGCTCATTTTCTGGTTGAAAAATGTCTGCAAATACATCAACCGGATATCAAAGTGGATGATCAGTTAGTAACCAAGATCTGGGAACTATTCCGAGAGCATTACCGGGAGCACATTATTGATGAAGCCAAACCATACCCTGGTGTGGCCGACTATCTTGGGCAGGAAAAAAGACCCATGGGTGTGATCTCTAATAAACCCGAAGAATTTGTGAAGGCTGTCCTGAGAGAATTGGGACTTCTGCATCACTTTAAATTTAGTTGGGGAAAAGACACTCTGCCCGTCGCCAAACCGAATCCTGAAGTGATCAGATTTGGGGTTCATGAACTGGGTATAAATGATCCAAAGAAAGTTTGCATGCTGGGAGATAATCCTGTTGATACCATTGCAGCCAAGGGCGCTGGAGCTATTTCAATTGCTCTAACATATGGTTTTTCATCAAAGGAAACTTTGATGAAAGAAGATCCAGACTTCGTCTTTGATTCTTTCAGTGAGTTTTCGAAACGGATACAAAATACTGCCTAAGAACCTCCTCTCTTTTGTTAAAAGCTGACTATATTCCTCACGTGAAGAGAGCATCGCAAATAGTATGGTAAAACGATTTACATCCTGGCAGTTTGCCGGTCCGGTTGCCATTATTTTTGCAGCTTTCCTCTGGTCATTGGATGCGCTTATGCGTCAATCATTATACAGTTTACCCAGTATGTTCATTGTCTTTGGTGAACATGCCTTCGGTGTCCTGTTAACCCTACCCTGGTTGATCAAATTCTGGCCACGGATAATGAAGTTAGACCGAAGGACCTGGCTTTCAATATTTTGGATCGCAGTGTTTGGAGGTTTGTTGGGTACTTTGGCTTATACAAGCGCGCTGAGCTACATCCAATATATCAATTTTTCTGTAGTGGTTTTATTGCAAAAGCTACAGCCAATATTTGCCATTGTACTTGCACGGATCGTTTTAAAAGAGCAATTCAAAGGTCGTTTTCTGTTATGGGCAGCCATGGCCTTGATAGGTAGTTATTTTGTGGCCTTCCCTGATATTGTACCAAAATGGCAGGATGGAGGCAAAAACGTCTGGGCTGGTCTTTTGGCAGTAGGGGCTGCATTCGCATGGGGTTCGTCAACAGTTATGGGGAAGTACAGCCTTCGTGAATTAGATACTCGCATTGTTACACCGCTTCGATTGGGATTAACAACACTATTAAGTGGATTCTATTTGCTCTTTTTTGTTGAATTCGAAACAATGTCACATGTGAACTCAGAACAAGTCTTCTATTTGATGGCCATCGCCCTTTCATCAGGTGCTGTGGCGCTTTCGATATACTACTTTGGGCTAAAAAGGGTGGAGGCTAGCCAGGCTACGATCCTGGAAATGTTCTGGCCAATTTCTGCAGTATTAATAGACTGGATTTTCTTTGATCACATATTGACCTGGAGTCAAATAGTTGGAGCCATAATCATGTTGGTGGCCATCTATCGGGTATCCAGACGTAAAACTATCATTCAGGCGTAAAAAAATTTGCAGCGAGCCATTCGCCATGTATATTCGCTGCGCTGAGACCATTCAGCATTGACAAAAGGGCGCTTCCGTCTTTGTAGATTACTACGCCGGACGAGACGCTCAGATTCTTACCTTGTTCGTCATCCCGAGCACTTCGACTTCGCTCAGTACAGGCACCGTCGAGGGATATGTTCAGGAGGAATCATTTGAAAATAAGGGCGCTTAGTTCAGTTGGTTTAGAACACCTGCCTTACAAGCAGGGGGTCGGGG
>CAZOBQ010000081.1:0-11409 GCA_964578155.1 uncultured Lentisphaeria bacterium | reverse complement strand
TTGGTTTTACTGATGCTCTTACTTTCATTGATCTACGTCCTATTTAGTTATTTGTAGCGGTAAGTGATCCGTCCACGAGAAAGGTCATATGGCGATAATTCAACCGTTACCTTATCTCCTGGAAGTATTTTGATATAATGCATTCGCATTTTACCAGATATGTGAGCAAGAACTTCATGACCATTCTCGAGTTTTACGCGAAATGATGCATTCGGGAGATTCTCCAGAATATTGCCATCAACCACGATCATTTTCTCTTTTGCCATAAGTCCTTAACCCTAATCAAATACCGTTTCTTCAGCAGTGCTGAGCACCACTCCACCATCTGCAGTTATTGCAATGGTGTGTTCAAAATGGGCTGAATACTGACCGTCCTTGGTCATGATCGCCCATCCATCTTTGCCGGTGAATATTTCTTTCACACCAGCATTGATCATCGGTTCAATTGCCAGACACATACCTTCCTTTAACTCCACTCCAGTCCCGGCTATTCCATAATTTGGAACTTGGGGATCTTCATGTAATTCTCGACCGATACCATGTCCTACCAATTCGCGAACAACGCCATACCCGTGTGACTCACAGAATGACTGAATAGCGTGTCCGATGTCATTAAGGTGGTTTCCCGGGATACATTGCCCAATGCCGCGGTACAATGACTCCCTCGTTACGTCGAGAAGTTTTTGATGCTCCTCCGAGATGGCTCCAACCGCAAAGGTCTTTGCATGATCTCCGTAAAATCCATCTACAATGGCACCACAATCTACACCTATAATATCTCCCTCATTGAGCACTGTTTTATCTGGAATGCCGTGCACAACTATATCATTGGGAGACAAACAAAGGGTAGCAGGAAAGTCATACAGGCCTTTAAAACCTGGAATCGCCCCCTGACTGAGGATGTAGTCTTCTGCAATTGTATCTAACTCCTGCAGAGTTACCCCTGGTTGAACATTTTCTTCAACCTTTAAGAGGGCTTCGTGTACGATCTTGGCAGCACGCCTGATCTTACGAATTTCATCCTTAGATTTGTACCGAATCATATCAAAAAGCGAAGTTTGGAAAAACTACATGCGACGTCGGCCGCGAATCTTCCCTGACTTCATAAATCCATCATAATGACGCATCAATAGATGGGATTCAACTTGTTGCAATGTATCTAGAGCAACACCAACCATAATCAGCAGGCTGGTACCTCCAAAAAAGCTGGCTACATCGTAGTCAACATTTAAAAAGTTCACAATTATCGATGGAAATACTGCAATCAATGCTAAGGCAATAGCACCAGGCAAAGTAACCCTTGTCAGTATATTATCGATGTATTCAGCAGTGCGTTTTCCAGGTCTAATCCCAGGAATAAAGCCGCCCTGCTTTTTCATATTATCAGCTACTTCAACTGGATTGAACGCAATTGCAGTATAGAAGTAGGTAAAAAATACAATAAACAACCCGAATACGGTAAGGTAGAATGGATGAGTATAGTCAAACAATCTCAACATTGTACCAACCCATGGGCTTTCAGAAAAATAAGTTCCCACCATGCCAGGTAACATCAAGATAGCCTGGGCAAAAATGATAGGCATAACACCAGCTGTATTAATTCTCATAGGAATATGAGTTGATTGTCCGCCATAAACTTTCCGTCCAACTACACGCTTGGCGTATTGTACAGGAATCTTTCTGGTTCCTTGAGTCAACAGAATAACACCTGCTACAACACCAATAAGAATTCCAATAAGCAATATTTCTGTAAAAATGGTATGGACATCGTTTTGCACATAGTGGATTTCCTTGAAGATTACCTGGGGTAAACGAACTAGAATTCCAATCATAATTATGAGCGAAATACCATTACCAATACCACGATCAGTAATCTGCTCACCGAGCCACATGAGGAATATCGTACCTGTGACGAGTGTAATAACAGTCAAAGCCATAAAACCAGCGCCACCATCTGGAACTACCTGTGCAGTTGAGCCACCAACGGAGGCCTCCATACTACTTAGGAATATTCCAATTCCCCAAGCTTGCATGGTAGCAATAAGCACCGTTGCATAACGAGTCAACTGAGTAATCTTTTTCCGTCCTTCTTCGCCTTCTTTCTGAAGTTTCTGAAAGTAAGGAATAACGGAACCGAGTAACTGCAAAATAATAGATGCAGAGATGTACGGCATTATACCAATAGCAAAGACAGTCGCTTTTTTAAAGTTTCCACCTGCGAAAAGATCAAATAAGCCCAAGAATCCTTGCATACCCTGCTGCAAATTATCAATAGCAGCGCCAAGGACATCAACATCAACTCCTGGGAGTGGAACGTGACTGCCAAGTCTAAAAACAGCAATAATTCCCAGTGTAAATAGGATTCGCTGTCTTAGTTCAGGGATTCGAAAAACGGTTTTGATTTTTTCGATCATCTACGTGTAACCTTTCCCCCGGCTGCAGTAATTTTTTCTTCTGCAGATTTGCTAAAAGCATCTACGGTAATTTCAACGGCTCGTTCGATAGCACCATCGCCAAGAACTTTAATCAAACTATCAGCTTTCTTGATAAGGCCGGCTTCAACTAAAGCGGCTGCATCAATAACCTTGGCTTCAATTCTTTCAAGATCACGAAGATTCACGATCTCATATTCTTTACGGAAGTGATTGGTAAAACCGCGCTTAGGAAGTCTTCTGTGCAGTGGCATTTGACCACCTTCAAATAGACCTGCGCTTTTGGAACCGGATCTTGAACCATATCCTTTTTCACCACGACCAGCGTTACGTCCCCAACCAGAGGCATTACCGCGACCGATCCGTTTTCTCTTTTTAGTAGAACCAGCAGCTGGTTTCAAGTCACCTAATTTCATTTATACTTTCTCCACAGAGACGAGGTGCTTCACTTTGAAAACCATACCACGAATGACATCGTTATCTTCATGAACAACACTGTGATCAATACGCTTTAATCCAAGCGCTTCCACTGTTCTCTTTAATTTTTCCTTTTGACCGATAAGCCCCTTGATCTGGGTTACCTTGATCTGATCGACTTTTTTCTTCGCACTCATTTTAGTTAAATAACTCCTGAATGGTAATTCCACGCTTACGAGCAATATCAGTTGCATCTTCAAGCTGGCCAAGTCCGTCCATGGTTGCTTTGATCACGTTATGAGGATTACGTGTCCCCAGAATCTTAGCTAAAACGTCTGTGATACCAACTTGCTCCATGATAGCACGAATAGCGCCACCAGCAATTATTCCAGTACCTGGAGATGCAGGCTTAAGCATGACGCGACCGGCACCAAATTTACCGATGACAGCATGTGGAAGGGTTCCGTTAACAATAGGGACACGAACAACGCTCTTTTTAGCATTTTCTTTTCCCTTATTAACAGAATTCATCACTTCATTGGCTTTTCCTAAGCCAACGCCTACATGACCATTTCCGTCGCCAACTACTACGATTGCATTGAAGCTAAACCGGCGTCCACCCTTAACAACCTTAGCAACACGGTTGATCTTGACGACTTTTTCTTCTTTGAATTCGATTTCGCTGGGATTAATCGATCGTTTCATTAAAACTCCAATCCTGCAGCGCGAGCTGATTCTGCCAATGCTTTAACCCGGCCATGATATTTGAAACCATTTCGGTCAAAAACGACCTTTTTAATACCTTCTGCCTTGGCTTTTTCAGCGATGGCCTGACCGAGAATTTTACTCGCATCAGTCTTGGTACTATCTTTTTTCAATTGACTTTTAATACCTTCCTGAAGATCTGATGCTCCAACGAGCACACGATGTTCAAGATCATTGACAATCTGAGCTGACACATGACGATTGCTGCGGAATACAACCAAACGTGGTACCTCTGCCGTTCCCGTCATCCGGGCGCGCAGAGCTTTTTTCTTTTTCAGCCTCTTTAACTCTTTTGCTGATTTAGGATACTTCACAGCTTAAATCCTTTATTTTCCAACAGTTTTACCGGCTTTGCGCCTTACGTATTCATCTTTATAGCGAATACCTTTACCTTTAAACGGTTCAGGAGGACGAACAGAACGAATCTTTGCAGAAATCTGTCCAACCAAATACTTATTGAAGCCAATTACAGAAAAGTTGGTATTCCCTTTCTTGACATCATAAGTAATTCCATCTACAGGACCGACATACACAGGGTGTGAAAAGCCTACATTTATAAGCAAGCCACCCTTTTCGGCTGAAACCGTATAACCAGTTCCGATTATTTCCATTTCACGGGAATAACCAGTGGCGACACCGTTAACTAAATTATTAATCAATGCGCGTGTCAAACCATGAGCAGCACGGGCATCTTTTTCATCAGAATTTCGGGTAATGATAATTTCATTCCCTGTCTGTTCCACCTTTACGAGAGGAAGAAAATCAACTGCATCGTCACCTTTGGGACCTTTGGCCTCAACTGAGCTTGCATTGATCTTAACTTCTACTCCAGAAGGGATCACAACGGGCATTTTTCCAATTCTTGACACTATAGACCTCTAAAGCTTACCAAACATGGCACAAGACTTCACCACCGACACGCTCTCTCTTAGCTTGCTTGTCAGTAATCACACCACGACTGGTTGTCAGAATCGCAATTCCGAGACCATTTCGTACTCGTGGAAGATTATCGGCAGGTACATAATGACGACGACCAGGACGACTGATTCGTGTCAGACCACCGATAACGGGTGAGCCATTGGCTGTATATTTCATGTAAACACGTAATATATTTTGCTTATCATCTTCGACGATAACAAAATCTTTTATATATCCTTCCAGCTTAAGCAGTAACGCCATACGAACCTTCAGGTTGGAACTTGGAATATCAGTCCAACGGTGACCGGCTTGTTGCGCATTGCGAATGCGGGTCAGAAAATCTGCTACTGGATCATTCATTGACATTTAGAATGGTCTCCTTACCAACTGGCCTTGACAATGCCAGGAATTTCACCTTTTAAAGCCAACTCACGAAAACATATTCTACATAGACCGAATTTGCGAAGATACCCATGGGGGCGTCCACAAACACGGCAACGGTTATAGGCTCTCACCTTGAATTTGGGAGTTCGTTTGGCTTTGGCGATCAGGGATTTTTTTGCCATAATTCTAGTTGCTCCTATACCTGCTTGCGTCTGAAGGGAAGCCCAAGAGCCGTCAATAGCTCAAATGCTTCTTCATCCGTATTGGCAGATGTGGTAATACTGATATCCATGCCATTCACGCCTTCAATCTTGTCATAGTCGATCTCAGGAAAAATAATTTGTTCCTTGATACCGAGACTATAGTTCCCACGACCATCAAATGATCGATTTGGAACGCCATTGAAATCACGAACGCGAGGCAGAGCTATTCCGATCAGACGATCAAGAAACTCCCACATGGTTTTACCATGTAGAGTCACTTTAGCACCAACAGGATCACCGGCACGGAGCTTAAAGTTTGAAATAGCTTGTTTTGCACGTGTAATCACTGCTTTTTGACCTGTAATAGTTGACAGTTCATTGACAGCAGCTTCTAAACGACGTGGTTCTTCTTTTGCTTTCCCCAATCCCATATTAAGCGTGATCTTTTTCAAAACCGGAACTTGCATTTTACTGGAATAAGCGAATTTTTTCATAAGAACAGGAAGAACTTCTTCGTTGTACTTAACTTTTAGTCGAGGTGTATAATTACTCATATCTACTCACACCTTATCGATCGATGATCTCGCCGCTAGCCTTCAAATATCGGACCTTGCGACCATCATCTAAATATTTATAGCCAACCTTAGCAACTTTACCATCCTGAAGAAGAGAGACATTCGAAATGTGAATGGCTGCCTCTTTTTCAATAATACCTGATGGTGCATTAGCTGAGGTTTGACGTTGATGTTTTTTTATAAAATTGATTCCCTCAACCAGCACACGCTGTGTTTTTGGGAACACGGCCAATACTTTGCCGGTCTTACCTTTATCGGCACCAGACAGTACCATTACCTGATCATTTTTCTTAATCTTCATTCTCCAGCCCTCCTATAGCACTTCTGGCGCCATAGACACGATGCGCATGTGTTTTTTCTCACGCAATTCGCGGGCAACGGGTCCAAAGATACGGGTACCACGTGGTTCACCCTGTGCATTCAGTAGAACAGCTGCATTCTCATCAAAACGAATATAGCTGCCGTCTTTACGACGAATCTCTTTCTTGGTCCTCACAACAACTGCAGTAGAAACTTCACCTTTCTTAACTGAGCTATTTGGGATGGCATGCTTGACAGTTACGACGATCAAATCACCTACTGACGCGTAACGACGTCTAGATCCACCGAGAACTTTGAAACAGAGGACTTCCTTAGCACCTGTATTATCAGCGACTGTGAGTCGTGTTTCTTGTTGTATCATTGCTCTATCTCACCTTAGGCTTCTGCAGCCTGCTTAACGGTTTCCAGTAGTCTCCAACGCTTATCTTTAGAGATGGGACGACTTTCAATAATTCTCACCTCATCACCCACATTACTAGTATTGTTCTCATCATGAGCTTTAAATTTTTTGCTCTTTATGATATACTTACCATATAATGCGTGTTTCAAGCGGCGACTTACTTTTACGACAATGGTTTTATCCATAGCATTGCTTGTCACAACGCCCTGGAGGACCTTGCGACTTCCGCGGTCACTCATACTTCTTGTCCTTTACTTTTACGAATTCCAAGTTCATTCTCACGAAGTATGGTCTTGATCTGGGCAATTTCGCGGCGTAACTCTCTTAATCGAGTTGGCTTTTCCAACTGCTGAAGTGCTTTTTGGAAACGAAGATTTGCCATCTCAGTTTCATTATCAGAAAGCTTGTTCTGCAGTGCTTCAATTGTGTAATCTTTAAATTCAGAAGTCTTCATAATCAACTCTCGTGAATATCACGTCTAGCGACGGTTTTTGTTTTAATAGGTAATTTATGACCGGCAAGGCGGAATGCTTCCTGAGCAGTTGCAAGATCAACACCATCTACTTCAAACATAACACGGCCAGGTTTGACAACAGCGACCCAATACTCAGGGGAGCCTTTTCCTTTACCCATACGTGTTTCTGCAGGTTTGATGGTGACTGGTTTTTGTGGAAATATACGGATCCACATACGACCAGTCTTACGAACTTTTCGTACGATAGCAACACGAGTAGCCTCAATCTGCCGACTGGTTATCCAGCCAGCTTCAAGTGCTTTTAAACCAAAGGTACCGAATGAAACTTCATTACCTCTAGCAGCATTACCATGCTTTCTTCCGCGATGATGCCGACGGTATTTAACCTTTCTTGGCATTAACATTTTCTAATCTCCCTTAACCGGCGATTCCGACAGCTTCCCCGTTGCAGATCCACACTTTGACGCCAATAACGCCATATGTTGTGTGAGCTTCTACCAGGGCATAATCAATGTCAGAACGCAAGGTATGCAGCGGTACACGACCTTCATGGAAGGTTTCTGTACGTGACATTTCAGCGCCACCAAGACGACCGGAGACGGTAACCTTGATTCCTTCAGCACCCATTCTCATAGTTGACTGTATCGCTTTTTTAGCAGCGCGACGAAAAGCAATTTTCTTCACCAGCTGTTCACCGATATTTTTTCCTACAAGACGTGCACTTAATTCAGGACGCTTTATTTCATTTACATTTATCTGTATTTCACGACTGGTAAGTCTGCGAATTTCTTCACGTAGACGATCAACTTCTTCACCTTTACGACCAATAACGATACCTGGTCTGGCGGTTGAAATAGAAAGTGTGATCTTCTTACTGGTACGGGAAATATCAATTTTATCTACGGCAGCATGAGCAAGTCGCTGATGGATGTATTTCCGTAAAAGAATGTCTTCATTCAGCTTATCTGCAAAGTTCTTCTCGTCAAACCAATTTGAACTCCAGGTTTTGTTGAAACCGAGACGAAAACCTACAGGATGTGTTTTTTGACCCAAAACGACTCCTCTACTCTTTCTCTGCGACCACGATGGTCAGATGACTTGTGCGTTTTCTGATAATCGTTGCACGACCCATGGCACGTGGACGAAAACGACGCATTGTTGGACCTTCATCGACAAAAGCTTCTTTAATAAAAAGCTTATCGGCGTCTACTTCTGATCCTTCACGATTCAAGGCATTAGCAACAGCACTGCGAAGTGTTTTTTCAATGATCTTAGCAGCTTTCTTAGGTGTAAAATGCAACTTATTCATGGCATTCTCAACCTGAGTTCCTCTTACCTCATCCAATACCTGACGCACTTTTCGTGCTGATTGGTGGATATGTCTGGCTTTTGCTACAGCATCCATATCTTACCTCTTTGCCCTGTCGCCATGTCCACGATAGGTTCTGGTTGGTGAGAACTCACCAAGCTTGTGCCCTACCATGTTCTCAGAGACATAAACAGGAATGAATTTTTTTCCATTGTGAACAGCAAAAGTTAACCCCACGAATTCAGGAACAATCATAGAACGGCGTGACCATGTTTTGATCACAACACGTTTTTTGCTTGCCTTTGCAGCTTCGGCCTTAGCCATAAGCTTTACTTCGATATAGGGTCCTTTTTTAATAGATCTAGGCATAATAAATCAGACCTTATTTCTTCTTCCGACGAGCAACTATGTACTTGTTGGAAGCTTTATTCTTTTTACGAGTCTTATATCCTTTGGTAGGCTTTCCCCATGGAGTTGATGGATGACGACCACCAGAAGAGCGACCTTCACCACCACCCATTGGGTGATCTACAGGGTTCATGGCAACACCACGAACTTTTGGACGACGTCCCATCCAGCGGGAACGTCCAGCCTTACCCAAAGAAATATTCTCATGCTCTTTGTTACCCACTTCACCAAGTGTTGCGTGACAACGCTTGTGGATCATGCGCATTTCGCCACTGGGAAGTTTTAAGGTGACATAGTTACCTTCCTTAGCCATGATCTGTGCACCAGCACCGGCTGACCTGGAAAGTTGACCACCTTTACCTGGTTTCATCTCAATATTGTGGACGATGGAACCAGCTGGGATATTTTCCAAAGAGAGTGAATTACCTACCTTAATAGGTGCAGACTCACTGGAAATGAGTTGAGTTCCAACAACCAACTTGTGCGGAGCAAGAATATAACGCTTTTCACCATCAGCATAGATCAACAGAGCGATGTTAGCTGAGCGATTTGGATCATATTCGATCGAATCAACACGGGCTGGGATTTCGAACTTGTCTCTTTTAAAATCAATAATACGGTAGTGTCTACGATGACCACCTCCACGATGACGTGAAGTAATGCGACCATGGTTATTACGACCACCTGTCTTCTTTAACGGAGCTAGTAGGCTCTTCTCAGGATCAGTTCTCGTGATTTCCTCAAAAGATGAGGTCGTCTTGAACCGTTGTCCCGGAGTGATTGGTTTATAAGTTTTTACTGCCATATCAAACCGCCTTACGCCTGCTCATCACGGAAAAAATCAATTGCTTCACCTTCTTTGAGAGTAACGATCGCTTTCTTCCAGGAGGCACGAGGACCTTCTGTACGAATCACGCGACCACCACTTCTCATGGTAGAACGTTTGACTTTTCCATTCATATTCATAGTAGCTACTTTTTCAACTTTAACATCAAAACGAACTTCAACAGCTTTTTTGATATCAATTTTGTTTGCAGATTTCAACACTTTAAAGGCGTATTTACGTTCTGCTTCTTGATAGGCTGCACTTTTCTCAGAGAGAACCGGTGCGATAATTATATCATGACTCATACCATCTCTCCTTAGCTAGCTAACTGTTCGTTAAGAATTTCAACTGAAGCCTTATCCATAAGGATAGCTTCGTTGTCAATCAGATCATAAGCTGATACAGATGCCGTTTCAATAATGGCAACATTTTTCAAGTTGCGACCACTCAGCATCAAGCCTTCATCAAACCCGGAGGTCAGAATTAAAAGTTTTTTACCAGACAATTTTAAAGAATCTAAAAGCGTGATAATATCTTTTGTCTTAGGCTTATCGAGCTTAAAGGCGTCAATCACAAAGATTGAATCCATCTTGATCTTATCAGACAATACGCTACGACGAGCTAAACGCCTGACTTTCTTAGGCAAGGCCATATTGTAAGTCTTGGGTGAAATAGCGAAGGTATGTCCACCGCCTACCCATATTGGGGATCTAGTTGAGCCAGCGCGAGCACCACCTCTACCCTTTTGATTAAAAGGCTTCTTTCCACCACCACTTACCTCTGCACGACTTTTAGTCTTAACAGAACCTTGACGTAAATTATTTAGTTCGGCTTTTACTGCCAGATAAACAACATGCTCATTGGGCTCAATTCCGAATACGGAATCAACACATTCAACAGATTTTTGAGTTGCTTTACCAGCTGATGAATACAGTTTTAATTTCATAATTAACCCCTATCCATCAGTTCGACATATCCATTGTTTGGTCCGGGGACAGCCCCTTTTACCATAACAATGTGATTGTCAACGTCTACGGCAACAATTTCCAGATTACGAACACTGGCTCTTTTGCCGCCATAACGCCCGGCCATTTTCTTACCAGGCCAAACACGACTAGGATCAGAACTTGCACCAATAGATCCACCAGCACGTAGCTGATCAGATTTACCATGGGAAGCATGACCACCATGAAAATTGTGACGCTTCATGACACCAGCAAAACCACGACCTTTACTTGTTCCGGCGACTGTAACAAAATCACCTACCTCGAACAAATCAACATCGAGAGCATCACCTTCTTTTTTATCTCCAATATTCATATCACGAAATTCATGAACAAAATACTTGGGGGTGGCATTGGCTTTTTCGAAGTGGCCAATCTGCGCTTTAGTCGTACGTGATTCTTTTTTGTCTTTGTAACCAAGCTGAACAGATGAATATCCATCCCGCTCTTCAGTCTTAATCTGAGTAATAACACAGGGTCCGCCCTGAATAACGGTCACAGGGATTACCTGTCCGTTTTCATGCCAGAACTGTGTCATTCCCAATTTCTGTCCGATTAAACCTCTCATGTTACACCTTGATCTCAATGTCAACACCAGCAGGTAAATCCAATTTCATCAGGGCATCAACTGTCTTTGCAGACGAGTTGTGTATATCGACCAAACGCTTGTGAATCTTGGTTTGAAACTGTTCACGTGATTTTTTATTCACGTGGGGGGACCGCAATACCGTCACGATAGAACGCTTCGTGGGCAGCGGAATCGGCCCCGCAATAACAGCCCCAGTGGACTTAGCGGTTTGAACGATTCTTGCCGTGGACTTATCCAGCAGATTATGATCATATGCCTTGAGACCTATTCTTATTGTCTGTGACGGCATGGTTGGAATCCTTATCTAAGCTTTATGCTTTTTTACTTAATGATCTCAGTTACGACACCAGCACCTACAGTATGGCCACCTTCACGAATTGCGA
>CAZOBQ010000080.1:0-11429 GCA_964578155.1 uncultured Lentisphaeria bacterium | reverse complement strand
AGTATCTGAAAACCATCTATGGCTCCCATATGGTCACCGTTCTGATATAAGCTGAGTGCATCGATGTAGTGCTGCTTATATGTTTCATAATCCATTTGTGCAGAAACAGGCATGGATTTTGGCACATATGTTGGGACTGGTTGGCTTGGTGCCGTATAAACGTTTGGAGTTGTGCCCGGCATAGCCATGAGTTCATTAAAGGAATTGGTCAGCGTGATGATCTTGTTCTCAAGAAGTACTAGTTGGGATAGGATGTCATAGTTAGCGCTATCTTGAACTTTAGCATGTTTCTCCAGGGTACCTAACTGATCCTCAGATCCAATCATATGGTCAGCGACATTGAGTTGAAATTCTGAGAAAGAAGAATCCAAATAAGTGACGCTAGACTCAATATTGAGAAGATTTTCTTCCATAACTGACAATTTCTCTGGGTCAATCATAGCAAATATGCTATCAACCTGAAATTGTGTTGATTGAATTGAGGAGCTTATGCTTCCCATGGATTCCCGAAGACCTTCCTGCTCAGCTTGCAGACCAGCGATCTGGCCTTGAGTCTCCGCAGTAGCACTGCCTATGACAGAATCACTGTGCACACGTTCGCTGATAAATTTTCCATCAACTGTTTTGGCCAAATCTTCGATATTCGTTTTAGATTCAGCATTAGATTTATATAAATTCTCTAAACTGATGTGATTCTCAGTATATGTTTCCCGCATAGCCTTCACTTCTTTAGAAAACTCCTGAAGACGACTGTCCAGGGTGACCAGAACGCTATCGGTACCAATACTTTCTTTTTTCACCTGAGCAATATCCTGCTCAAGATCTTGAGTACCGGAGCAGGCAATTATCAGAGTAGAAATTACGATGAGAACGAGAATATTTTTAGGCATGGCTTTATTCACTTTCTGCTGGGAATTTAGACAAGAAATCATACGGCGATAAATTTAACCTTGTCATATGGTCTCGCAACGCTTAATCTTCAGGTTTAACAGCCTTAGCACTTCTCTATACCGCACGTCTTGATTTCGCCATATTTGCAGATAAGCCAACCAAGAGCATTGCCGTGAACATAAATGACCCACCATAACTGATGAATGGTAGAGGTATGCCTGTTACTGGCATGATACCCACTATCATGCCTAGATTGATAAAGGTGTGGAAAACAAATATGGCGGCTACTCCAATAAGTATAACGCTATCAAACCTGTATTTAACGCTATACGCCTGAGCAATGAGCCTTGCTATGAGAATGTAAAATAGGCCAATGACGAACATAACACCAATAAATCCTAACTCCTCCCCAATTACAGTCATGATAAAATCAGTGTGTTGCTCAGGAAGAAATTTTAAATGTGTTTGGGTCCCTTCCCCAAATCCTTTACCAAAGGGTCCACCAGAGCCAAAAGCTGTCAGTGATTGAGATACTTGATACCCGGCACCCAAAGGATCAGATTCTGAATCGAAGAGAGATAATATACGCTGTTGTTGATACGGTTTTAGAAAAGCCCAAAGTACATTGGTTACTCCGCCAAGGACCACATTGATAACAAAATTAAATATCTTCGTCCAGAAAGGTAAATTGCCAAAATAGAGCACGACAATAATCAAGCCCATCCATAAGAAAAAAGACAAGGTTTGGAAGGCGGCTAACATGGATACTGCTGGCGCAAGCAGCAGGAAGAAATATAGTGGTCTGATACCAGCCCAGAAAATGACAACGATAAGTGTAGCCAAGTAGACAAGAGCAGTCCCCAGATCCGGCTGAAGTAGAACCAGAATGGTGGGCGCTAAAGTCATAGCCATGGGCGTCATTAACTCCTTAATCGAAGATAATCTTCGCTTGTGATCTGCGAAGTATTTTGCCAAGCCCACCAAGAGAAATATTTTCATAAATTCTGAGGGTTGTATCCCAAAACTTCCAATGCTGATCCAGCGGCTAACAGCTCCATCCCCTTTTATTGCTAGAGGAATCAGCAACATGAAAATACCTACTCCATAGGCGATATAAGCCACATTGTGAAGCACTTTACGTGGAACAAAGAACGCAGTAAAAAAGAGGAAGGTTCCTAGAATAGTCCAAATACCTTGGCGTCCAAAATACCCTGCGCTTGTACCATGTTGAACCTCGATACTATAAATGGCGATGAGACCACTACCTGAAAGCAGCAGGGTTAAAGCCAGCAGACTCCAGTCAAGTTCTCGAAGTGTTGATAATAAGTATTTTCGCATGTCAATTATTCCTGCGTGCCATTTTTCTTAATACCTTGCCAACGAAAGGTGCCGCTTTTCCACCACCACCACCACCATTTTCAAGTAATACTGCCCAAGAATACGGGAATGCGTCATCCAGGCTAAACCCTATAAACCAGGCGTGATCCTCTCCATGTGAATTTTGGGCTGTTCCAGTCTTTCCGTATACTTCCCAGTTTTTTTGTCGAGCTGCCTTTGCTGTTCCCTTTTTTGCATTAACTACTGCATGCATTCCATCATGAATAAACTGCCATGATTCTTCAGATGCTTCAATAGTATGATCAACAATGGATTGAATATCTTGTATGATGGTCCCATCCTTGGCAACCACCTTATTGACAAAGTGTGGGCGGTATCCAACACCCTTTTGTGCAATCATTCCGGCAAATTGTGCCAACTGTACCGGCGTTACGAGGACATCACCTTGACCGATGACGATGTTAAGTAAATTTCCTTTTGTCCATTTACGCTCGCCATATTTACGGTTCATATATCTAGTATCTGGAACCAAGCCCTTGTTCTCTCTCGGGATATCAATACCTGACAACACACCAAAACCAAACTCCCGAGCCATGTTAGACCAACCCTCAAGGCCAATATCCTGGATCAGATTAAAGAAATAGACGTTACAGGACTGTTCGATAGCCTGATGTAAATTCACTTTGCCGTGTCCTGACTTTTTCCAACAACCAAATGATCGATTCCCAAGTCTGTAGCTTCCACGACAAACGTAGGTACGCTTCGTCGCATCTTCAAAGTTCTCAAGGGAAAACATCGCAGCGACAGGTTTTATGGTGGATCCTGCAGGGTAAAGTCCCTGGATACTACGATCATAAAGTGGTTTACGTGGATCAGTGATCAGGGCGTTCCAATCCTTCGAGGATATTCGTCCTGAAAGCAATTCAAGAGGATAGCCTGGACTACTAACATAAGCCAGTATTTCACCTGTCTTGTGATTCAAGAAGACGACTGAGCCAGAGGAGTCATCCATGGCCTCTTCAACAGCTTTCTGTAGATAGGAATCCAAGCTGAGATACAAATCATGTCCCGGGATTGGATTTATTGGTCTCCTATCCGCCACCTCGCCAATCTCTTGTCCTAGGGCATTCACTTCGATATATCGGAACCCACGCTGACCATGCAATTCAGCCTCATAATACTTTTCAAGGCCCTTCCATCCAACCTGATCACCTGGTTGATAGTCAAGATCTTTGCTAAAACTATCCAAGTCATCTCGGTTTATCTCACGGGTGTACCCAAGTGAGTGTGTTAGATCCAGATTCGAAATATAATTTCGAATAGGTTCAATACTGTAGGTTACTCCTATCAACTCAAGACGGTGTTCCTGGAGATGAGATATTTTTTCGAATGGTACCCTACTGAATACTTTCGCCGGGGCAAAGGAGCCTCTTCGATTTTTAACAATACGACGATTGATCTCTTCAAGAGAAATATCCATAACCTGGGAAAGGCGTTCTAGAGATTCAGATTTATTCTTTACTTCTATTGGTATAACCGAGATTGTATAGCTGGGAGCATTATCAACAATAAGTTTTCCATCACGATCAAAAATAACACCACGGGATGCCAGCACGGGAACAGCGCGAATATGGTTAGCCGTAGCTTTCTCAGCATACTTTTCATGAAATACAATCATGAGATAATAGTAACGACCGACGAGAATTAAAAAGATGAGTGCCAATAAACCTTGAATCAGGAGAGCTCGCCAACCTTCAACAATGTTTTTACCTTGAAGCACTAATCAGCACCAACATGTAGCAGGATGAATACTCCGCTTAAGAGTCCCAGGGTGTAAATTGTTTTGGGGAGTAGAATCAGAAATACAATATTCCCGGCAGTCCACTGAGAATCCTGGAAAGACACAAGAACCGTAATAATAAAGAAGACTACCAGAAATCCTGTATACAAAAGGTATTGCAGAATAATAGGTATACGGACAATACGACCATGAAATATTCCGGCAAGAAAACCAACCAAGGCTAGCCCCATGGATGAAATGCCTATCATGTCAGTCCCGGTGAGAGAATCAATGATAAACCCGAAGAAAAACCCTAGCCATATTGCTTTCATCTGACTATGAGTCAGACCAACGTAGATGATATAGATAACCAAAAAACTAGGCGTTATGTCATAGATGCTGAACATATCGCCAACCATCCACTGAAAAATAAGAACGAGGAAACCCAGAAGGCTGTATTTAATAATATCG
Organism: uncultured Lentisphaeria bacterium; assembly: GCA_964578155.1. Taxonomy (GTDB): domain Bacteria; phylum Fidelibacterota; class UBA8477; order UBA8477; family JABMPR01; genus JABMPR01. The sequence goes on along the minus strand of CAZOBQ010000080.1, from coordinate 6,949 downwards.
ATCATCTTATTTAAGAATAAACACTTCCTCTAAACGATTAAAGTCCGAAGCTAGGTCAACCTGAACTGACTTAACATAATCCTCAACAACAGGAGAGATATTAGATACCCAGCCGACAAATATGTGCTCTGGGAAGATATCACTAAATCCAGATGTCACCACAGAATCACCTGCAATCACTTCAGCATTCTTAGGGACATCCTGAATAACATAGCCCTTATTCAAGGTATAGCTCAATATGCCTACATCTCGAGATCTCATTTCCCGTACGGAAACCCGGAAATTCTTATCACTCACCAATTGAATCAATGCTGTGTTTTGCGATACGGCAACAACTTTGCCCACCAGTTGAGCTCGAGCATCAACAACCCCTGATAATAGCTCTACCCCGTCCTCTGACCCTTGATCGACAGTGAGACTATTCATAGTATGACTCCCTACATCCGACAGTACGTTCGCAGGTATCACTCTGAAACTTTTCTCGCCTTTGAAGCCTAGCATATTTCTTAGACGCTGGTTCTCTTGGATCAGGGTTTTGAATTTATTTAATTCTATTTGGGCTGTGATATGCTCTTTTCTCAATAACTGATAGTTTTTTTGGACCGTAAATATGGTTTTGATCCATTTAATGGGAACATAGAGATAGGCAGAAGTCTCGAGCACGAGACCTCTGGTTTGAATGATAGCGCTGGTCCCATTGGAAGCAATGAGACTAAGGGATAGCATGAGCGCTACCAATAAATGTATGAGAGATTTATATCTTGAAACTGGTGATACGGATGGTGACAAGCCTATGCCCCGATTCCGTAATGCATCTTAATAGAGAACATCCTCAAACCGCTCAATACTGTCCAAAACTTTTCCAGTACCCTGGACGATTGACAACAAGGGGTGCTCTGCAACATTTACAGGTAGGTCAACTTCGAGACGCATCCGTTTATCAAAACCTTGCAAAAGGGCACCTCCACCAGTGAGGATAATTCCCCGGTCAAGTAAATCTGAGCTTAGTTCGGGGGGTGTACGTTCGAGACACATTTTTACTGCATCAACAATGAGGTCAATGGTATCACGAAGGGCGTCTCTGATCTCAGAAGATGAGACTTCAATAGTCTTGGGAATACCAGCGATCATATTGCGACCTTTGACAGATAGCTTATAATCTGTTCCCTGTAGAGCAGATCCAACATTGCACTTGATACTTTCAGCTGTACGCTCACCAATGAGTAGATTATGATCCCGCTTGAAATGTTGGATAATAGCTTCATCCATTTCATCACCGGCAACCCTGAGTGATTCACTTGTAACAATTCCATTGAGGGCAATGATGGCAATTTCAGTGGTACCACCACCTATATCCACTATCATATTTCCAACCGGTTCACTGATATCAATGCCGATGCCAATTGCAGCAGCAACAGGTTCATCAATGAGGAATACTTCGCGTGCATTTCTACGCTCAGCAGATTCTTTAACCGCTCGTTTTTCAACTTCGGTTATCCCTGAAGGGACGCATATTATCATTCTTGGACGAGCTAGTTTTGAAATCGGCAGCTTATTTAGAAACCCTTGTAGCATACTATCAGCCATCTCAAAATCAGCAATTACACCATCACGTAAAGGTCGTATGGTTTCAATTTCTTGATGTACCTTACCTACCATTCGCTTGGCTTCGTTTCCAACTGCTATGACTTTTGATGTTGATTTTGATCTTGCTACGATGGATGGTTCGTTGAGGACAATTCCCTGTCCACGCACGTAGATTAGCGTGTTAGCAGTTCCTAAATCAACTGCTACGTCTACACCCATCCAGTTTCGAAAGTTTGAAAATGTTGTGTTCATTAAACCTCTCGTGCCTGAATCGTGCATTCAGGTCTAGAAATCAGTGCCAAAAACTCTCCCAAAAACCCATTTTTTTGGGATGGTGCAGAATCTAGAAACATTTTAATCAATAGCACTTACTAATTAAGTGTCAGGCGCGTTATTTTATAATTATGGTTTGTCCAAAAGGATGGGTAATAACGAGTCTTATTCAGATCTATTTGATGTCAATAATTGAATCGCCAATCATTGTCATCGATGTATGAATAATCAAGACGATATTCTCCAAAACCACTGTTGTCACGAAAAACAAATTGCTTCCCTAATCTAAAATATTCCCAGATCTGATATGGTTTTTGGTCGATTTCAAAAGGTCCTCTTTGAATCTCATCGGGAGGGCCAAATAAGATATAGATCATGCCTCTGTCTGATTTCCAACCATCTTGTACCACAGTAAATGCTTCCAAAGTGTAGGCTACACGGCGATAATACTCTTCCATGAGTTCATTTTCCGGTGTACCTGGGGTGGGATCCAAGCCTGACCAAAAGTCATTAAACTTAGACATGGTTTGCTCACCCCCACCAGAACTGATCTCACGGATATCGCGTTCGCTGGCAAGATACCTAAGCTGTGAAACAGCTTCGTCAATATCCCCGATATCATAATTTATCCCTTTGATCCGTACCCGAAAATGAGTTTTGGTCATCACACGATTTCCACTGGCATCTTCAGCACTCAGGTAAAGTGTATAATTGGTGTATTGCATATCAGTTAAAGGAATTTCAAAAAAGAGTAATGAATCAATAGCACCAGCATGGTCAAGGACCTCAGTCACTTTTTTCCTGGATTCTTCTTTTGATATCAATTCATAAGTCAGGGTATAAGGATGTTTGACTCCGATGAGTTTTGCCTTGAAATTCAAGGTGTCTATCACTTCATAAAATGATTCATTCATCAATAGTTCATCACCTGATGCAGAATAATTATCAATAATCATAATATTGCCAAGAGCCAATTCACCCTGATACATCTCTGTTTGATTGATATTATCGTTCAGTACACGGGATTTCTTTGTATACAGATCTGTTACTCTCACGCTAATATTAATATCGCCTACAGGAACCAAAAAGGACTCAATTGAGAGGGCTGTCTGATTCGTTTTCCGAGTATCTTGGTAACTCGGCATCTTCAACGAATCACTCCATATTTTTCCAGCAATTCTTTCTTTGGAGTCATCAGATATATTTACACTCACTTCATACCTTGCCAAAAATATTGAGCCATCACGGGTAAACTGTAGCTCGGTGTAAGGTATTTTCACATGAACAGACAGTCTGATATTTTCCCTATCCTGCATGGGCTCCGAGAGTCCAACAAATGAAAAGTCAGGTAAGGTAAGGTCGTTAACCTGCTTCTGAGCTTGCTCTGCACAACCCCATATGGACAGGATCATGAGTATGGATACGATAGATATTCTTAATATAGATTTCGCCACTTTATCCTCGTTAAGCCTAGGTTTGTACCAAGCCAAATATAATTTTTGTTCATTCCTAAGTCAGTTACAAAATTGCTAATGAGACCGTCTTCAAGTGAGTAATGTCTCCATGCTAGGGTCTTTGCATTCAAACTATATAAGCCAATTTCGGTTCCAACCCAGACCCGATTTTCGTAAACACCAAGTCCTCTAGGACGAAATGACTCATGAGGTGCAAGATAATCTTCACCCTTATTCAGGAGTAGGTCTATCTTAATTAAACCACGATTGGTGGTCGCCCATAATATTTGCCCGTCCAGTTCAGATTCATAGACAGGATCTATGGCTGCTGCCACATGGGGTGATTGAACCTCACCATAGCTGCTAACCCTAGTGGTAAAATTCATATTAGCTTCATCAAATATGTATAAACCATAGTAAGATGAAATATAGTAGAATCCATCTTGATAATTTATGTCGAATACAGGCCAATCAAGGCCATCCGTGAAGAGAGTATGGAGCAAGAGTCCAGATTCATGGTAAAGGTAGGCATTACGTTCAGTTGCAATCATGATATTGCCATCATTACCACCAGCGACTGCATAAATGCGCTTACTTGCCAAATCTTTTTGAGTCAGGATACGTTGCCATCCTGGAGCGGAAGATGATTGCATGAATACCCCCCCGCGACCTGCGATAATCAAGGACGCCTTACTTTTATCAAGGGCCGAGACAAACGAATAATCATATGCTGTGGCTTTGAGGGCTTCATCATACTGCACTTCGAAGCCGTTCAGAGTGGAGAGACCCGCACGGCCCCCCACGATCAGTTCGTCTCCTACTGTTTCCATGCACATAACATCTGGGGATAATAGGCCAAATGGTAAACCTCTAAAATCTCCCCCTCGGATATCTTGATAGAAGACTCCTGCACCATAGGATCCTAGAAAGACTTCACCAGCTTGAGAAACACCAGATATCGTCGAAACTGGACTAGCGGATTTACTTGGGTATCCGTCAAAATGGATCCTACCTATTGCATCAAAACTGCCACCGATAAGTTGTTTTACAGGTAAAGATGAGTAGAGATCGCTGAATTCATCTGACATTGGATCAATTGATTCTATATCATCCCAGTTAAGTTCCAATTCAGAATTCTCACCCCATGTCTCCATATGTCCTGATATTTTGTCGAAAATCGCTGAATACAGCAGCGACTCCCCTTCTCTTTTGGAAGTAACAATCAGCTTAGACTGATTGACACCCAAGGAATACATGCCAGAAAACTCAGGAGCATGAGGAAGATTTTGCCTGGTCATCCATTGGGTGAGGTGATCATAGATAAAGACATAGTCGGGTGTAATGATCCAAACATCCCGGGTAAGCTCATCTTGCCAAACTAATAAAGTGGGATATTGGATTAAGCCATCGCTGGCTGTGATAGGATCTTCCCATTTATTTTCATGATGGTTATACACCAGAACACCATCTTCAGTGGCAAAATAGACATTCCAAGTGCCGGCAAAACTATGGTTCACATGTTTCCCCGCAGGAATACTCACAAAGGTTCCTTTTTCGTAAACGTTTTGTGACCATACTATGGATAGAAACAAAACTGCAATAGTGCTGACCTGGAGAAATCGTCTAAGAACCATGTGTGCTAGCATAGGCTTTCAAGAAAGTTTAATAGAATTAATGAGTCTGGTCGTTTAATTATTTTCAGGTAAGAAAATGGCTAGCATAAAATACGCTAACAAGCCAAATCCGAATGACCCTATTGTGGCCATTACCCAGAAAATACGAATAATATTTGAATCTATCCCAAAATATTCACCGATCCCTCCACAGACGCCAGCGACGCGACTGTCCTTGCTAGATCTGTAAAGTTTCTTTCCGTCAGGAAAGACTTCATCAATGGGTGAACCAGTGTTCTTTTTCGTTGATGTATTAAAGAATAGATATAGACCAAGTAGAATTACAATCAAGGGCCACAGAACGCTGCCCATTACTACAGTTAGTCCAGCGAACAATCCGCCTATGGGACCGATCAAACCAACCAGTAATAGGAGCCCTGCGACGAAGAGCAGAACACCCCAGAATCGATTTGAGAATGGTTCGGAAGCTTGAATGATCTCTTGCTCAACATTTTCAGAACTGGCAATAGGTGTTTTTGGAATAATTATCATAGCAACAAAGTAAGCCAGGACACCTGTTCCACCAAAAATCACCAGGACTACCCAAAGCAATCGGATAATCACGGGGTCGATACTCAGATACTGCCCAATTCCACCGCAAACGCCATCAAATACTTTATCATCTCTTGATTTATACAGTCTATTCATCTTTACCCTCTCATGCTACTATCAATTTCAGCTGCAGATCCTTGAACAAGTGGCACAAAACGAACTGCATCCTTCATTTGTTTCTCAATTTTCCCCATCTTCTTTTTGTAAATCCACACATATTGCTCGTTTTTACCCTCAGGTGTAACCATGATGCCGCCTTCTTTCAAATTGTCAAAAAGATGTCTGGGTACTTTCGGTGGACTTGCCCACAATATGATACGATCATAAACTTTTGTTGTTTTCAATTGTTCCCATGCGCTTTGCTGAAACATGGAAATATTTTGTAAGGATAATTTTTCAATGACTGACTTAGCATCTATGATGAGCTCACTAAATACCTCCATTGCATCAACCTGTTTACATAAATGACTGAGTATTGCTGTTGCATATCCACTTCCACTACCAATTTCTAGGACATCATTATTCTTTTCTAACTCTAAATAGGTCAACATTAAAGCTACTACATAGGGCTGACTAATGGTTTGACCTGCTTTAATTGGAATCGGATTATCCTGGTATGCTTCTTCCAACGAAATATTTGGAATAAATAAGTGTCGTGGTACATCCTTGAATGCCTTGAGTAGGTTTTTCTGCTCAATACCGCGATATTCAAGCTGATCTGCAACCATTTCACATCTTAAATCATAGGCGTTATCATAGTCAAGGGGTGATGTCATGTTTCAATTTAACCTTATTCTTCGGTCAATCATTAACTTATCGAAAATCATTATTTTATATATGTAATTAATTTATATTTCAGGACTTATTTAAATATGGTTCGGCACTCTTTGGATGGGAGACTAGATCTATGGATATAGGCAAACAATTAAGATTGGTTCGGAAAGCACATCATTTACTTCAGAAGGATCTGGCAGATCAAGCGGGTCTTGATCGTAGTTATGTTAGCAAATTGGAACGGGGTCTGGGTGATCCAACCCTTTCAACATTAACCAAGATCGCCAATGCCTATCATCTATCTTTACCTCACCTGTTAAACTATGGAAATGCTGAAAATTATAGTATGGATATTGATGCTGCAATTGATGCGCTTAAAACTCTGAAATACAATATGGTAAAAGTTGAGATAACTGTTAAACCATTATAATACAGGCAGAAACCGCATCAATTCCTGCCTGTATTACACATTCTCATAAAACAAATAACACCTGTTGAATATCAATTAATTCTGAACTCAAAGGGAACTGAGTAGTTTACTGCGACAGGTGATCCATTCTGTTCAGCTGGAGCCCAGTTTGTACTCTGAACGGCTTCTATGGCTGATGCGCCAAACAATGATCCACTTTCACCAAC
>CAZOBQ010000079.1:0-11745 GCA_964578155.1 uncultured Lentisphaeria bacterium | reverse complement strand
TCTACTAATGAAAAACCACTATTCTTCTGCATCTTGTTTCCTCCTTGAGGATGTTTCTGTTTTTATGAATGTTGAGCGTGTTGCTCGAGCAAATAAACGTGAGTTGTTATGCACCACCTGTTATTTTGCCCAGGGGTCTCATTTTGCAATCTGAAGGAAGTTGATCTCCCGTTGCACAAGTAATCACAAATGATATTGGGTCACTCTCAATGGTGTAGGAGTAGTCTGTAAAGTATTTTCCAGTTAATTCACCGGATTCAATATCATGCCATGGTGAACCGATTACATAACTGCCACTCGCCATAGTTGGATAGGCACCAGTCTGATTAAAGTGGAGTTGTAATTGTGTGCGGATATTTCGCAAGCCTACATCCGCTTCGCTCATTTTCGCTTTTGTTGTTGTATTACTGTTGATTGGAATAGCTATAGCAGCTATTAGTCCGCTCAGCGCTAAGACAACTACTACTTCAATTAACGAAAAACCATTTTTTTTCTGCATGTTATTTCCTCTTTCCCTGAAAATGTTGATAAGCAGCCTAAAAGTACCAGTAGAGGGCTGGAGGTATATCGGGTATTCCCCTAGTATGGGTTAGGAAAAACCTGATAATAAAGTAAAAGATGATTAAAAATAAACCGAATATAGTACAGAATATCCTTGCTGTACCCATGATTTCAAAATATTTAAGTAGTGTTTGAAGAACTTGAATATTATACTCTAAATCTGTCAATAATTGGCAAATAGATAAAAGTGTAGGCTCTGCAAATTTGGGCATATTGAAAAGATTAATGTAAGGTGATGAAATGATTTACAGGAAAACGTACAACTTGATTATTGAGAAGATTAATGAAATTCAAGATGACATAAAGCAAAACAGCAAAGATATAAAGCGAGCAGCAGATTTTGGAGATCTCAAGGAAAATGCGGAATACCATGCTGCAAAAGACAACCAAGCGCATCTTCACAATAAAAGACATCGCTTTGAAAAGCATCTCGATAGTGAAGTCGTCGAATTTAGAGATGTTAAGGCAGATGTAGTCTCATTTGGTACACAGGTCACCTACACCGATGGTGAGAATCCCATCACTGTAGCTATAGCTGGTGCCGCAGAATACGAATTAGAACTTTATGAAAATATTGTCACCGTATCCTCACCTTTTGCTCAGAAAATCATGGGTAAAAAGATCGGTGATACAATGACTTTGGATCTACCAGGCGGTACTAAGACATTAACGATCACAGACATTCAATTACTGGAGTAATTGATAAGACACGATTTAAAATCTTTGGATTAAATATACATGCCACTCTGTCGAGTGGCATTTTTGTTGAGTGAAAAAGATGATTCGTGTATGTGACTATTAGAATGCTAATATTTTAATGGGCTTTCACATCATAAAGCCCAATATTACAGAGCAGTGTTTATAGGATTCTAAGGAGATATGTGATTATTGCTAATGAACATTTTGCATCTATTGTTAAAAATTTGATTTTGATAAAATATATGACCATCAATAGATGGCAGGAAGGAGCTTCAGATGAGCGATGATTTTTACCAAAAAATTCGAGTGGATATCAGGAAATGGTTACAAACAAAAGCTGGTAAAGGCTATAAATGGTCAGAGTACCTTTTACTGGCACCGGATCTCTTCCATTTGTTGACAAAACTTGCTATTGATAAGGATGTTCCCAATAATGAAAAAGCCAAGATAGCAGGAGCTCTAGCTTATTTTATATCTCCCATTGATCTGGTTCCAGAAGCCATGTTTGGTCCAGTAGGTTATCTTGATGATGTTGCTTTAGCTGCGTACGTAATCAACTCCATCCTGAAGAACAATGATTCTGAGATTGTTACCCGGCATTGGGCGGGTGAACAGGATGTCCTGGAACTGGTTCAGCAGGTCGTTGATGTAGGAGCCGAAATGTTGGGCAATAAACTTTGGGATAAGTTGAGAAAGATCGTTCAGTGAGCTCAAGGAGGTTCGACCTCAAAAGCTTGACCATTGGCATACTGAGCACACTTTTATTTATGTCGCTATTGAGCGCAAAAAAGAGTGAGACAAAATTTGACGATATCAATGTCAGCTCAATCACGGTTCGGCGAGATGGCTTTATTCGTATCCTCTCTGATAGTGATGATTATACGGTGCTTATTTCAGGAGAAGGTCAAACGGGTGGAAACATCTACCTGGCAAATGCTCTGGGAATGCCTGTCGCCGTTTTAGGCTCAAATATTGAAGGACAAGGTAGGTTTGTCACCTATAACCAAACTGGGAAAGTAAGTGCCCATATGGGAACGGGACCTAATGGAGAAGGGTTTCTAAGAACCTTTAATACCAGAGAATCTCCTACCGCTTATTTGGGAGGAAGTACAAAGGGGGGCGGCCAACTTACCACTTTCAATGAGGTAGACAAAGAAACAGTCTTTCTAGGAACTGGATCTGGTGGAGTGGGTATTCTTCGGACAGCCAATGAGTATGGAAAGATGAGCGTTTATGTTGGCACATCGAATAGCAATACTGGAATGATACTTCTCTGTGACCGCGATGGTATGTCTCAGTGGGTTAAAAAGGTGAATTAACCTTAAAACATGAAGATTAAATTGAGCTACATCCTACTTGGTGTTATTCTGTCATTTATTGCCTGTAAACCCATTCTTGAGCAGCCCTCAATAGGTAGCCCTGATGGAACCATCAAGTTGGTCCTTGAGCTCGATAATGGGTTCCCGCACTACTCCATTTTTGTTGATGAGAAGGTACTGGTACTAGCCTCGGGTCTGGGTTTCAATTTTCGGGGAGCCCATGATCTAAACGGACCCTTTAAGCTTGCACACTCAGAGGTTTCAGAAATTGAAGAACAGTGGTCTCCCGTTTGGGGCCAAGAGAAACAAATTCACTCTCATAGTTTTCAAGGAAAATATGAGCTGGAGGAAATAAAATTTCCTAATCGGCAGCTGAACCTATATTTCAGAGTTTTCAACGATGGAGTTGCCTTCCGCTATGAAATACCAGAACAAACTGGGCTGGATTCACTTTTTATCAGTGATGAGTTGACGGAGTTCAATTTTGCCAGCGATGGAAGGGCTTGGTGGAATGAAGGTAGTTATTTATTTGATACCCCGGAGCAATTATACCACCATACTTCCCTTAGCGATATCGATTCAGCAAATACGCCCATGACATATATCAATCATGAAAATCTATACATCAGCGTTCATGAAGCTAATCTTACAGACTATGCCGGAATGACTCTAAAAAGGGATAAGCAGGATAGCTTGAAATTCCATAGTGCGCTCGTTCCCTGGCCCGATGGCGACAAAGTCAAAGCAAGAGTCCCTCTGGTCACTCCATGGCGAACAATCTTGATTGGACGAACGGCTGCAGATCTACTAAGATCACGTATGATTCTAAATTTGAATGAACCCACAGATATGTCTGATGTCTCGTGGGTAAAGCCAATGAAGTATATTGGCATCTGGTGGGGAATGCACATCAACAAGTATACCTGGACTCAAGGCGATCGCCATGGTGCCACTACGGAAAATGCCAAAGACTATATAGATTTCGCTGCGGAAAATAAGCTCCAGGGTGTTCTGATCGAAGGTTGGAACCAGGGTTGGGAAGAATGGGGACAAGAAGATGCATTGAATCTTACAACGCCCTATGATGACTTTGATATTCAAGCTGTTACAGAGTACGCTGCTGAAAGAGGAATCACATTTATCGGTCACCATGAAACGACTGCAAATGTTCAATCTTATGAGCAGCAGATGGAAGCAGCATTCGATTATTATGCTCAATTGGGTATCAGAGCTGTGAAGACAGGCTATGTTGGGTCCATCAAACCGGCTGGACAATTCCATTATGGCCAGTGGATGGTCCGACACTTTAGAAAAGTGATCCAAACCGCTGCCAGATATAATATTTCAATTAATGTGCATGAACCTATTAAATCCACAGGGATTGAGCGTACCTGGCCAAATATGATGACTCGAGAAGGAGGGCGAGGATTAGAATACAACGCCTGGAGCCAGGGTAACCCGCCCAATCACACGACAATTTTGCCATTTACCCGTCTACTAGCCGGACCTATGGACTACACACCGGGAATCTTTGATCTCACTTTTGATCGATACAAGCTCGAGAATAGAGTTCATACAACCCTGGCCAAACAGCTCGCCCTAATGGTTGTGCTTTATAGCCCCTTGCAGATGGCTGCTGACCTCATTGAAAATTATGTTGACCAACCTGCATTCCAATTCATCAGAGATTTGCAAACGGACTGGGATAAAACAATCTATTTGGAAGCAGAAATTGGTGAGAAGATAGCCCTGGCGAGACGTCAGGGAGATGAATGGTTCCTAGGGGCAATCACCAATGAAAAGGAACGTAAGATAGCTATTCCATTAAGTAAGATTTTGGAGACGGATATGGTAGCTGAGTGTTATGTTGATGCTTCAGCTACAGATTGGGAATCAAACCCATATCCGATTTTGATCAGAACTTATCATGCATCAAAGAACGACACGCTTGAGGCATATCTAGCAGCAGGTGGTGGCTTAGCGATACGATTTAGGCCACTTGCGACAAACGATAGCAACCTCCCTCGAATTACACAACTATTTGACGATCAACTCCATTGATATTAGATGGAAAATTTTAGGAGAAAGATTTTGAAAAAGAGTTTTGTTAAAATTTGGTTTATTTTTGTAACAGTTGTCTTCCTACAAACGTGCTTACCAGCTCCAAATCAGCCAGGAGATGCGAGGATGATAAATATAGTTCCAAAGCCTCAATCAATAGAAATCGTTCCGGGAAAATTCGAATTTAAAAGGGAAACCACTCTTTTAGTTTCCAATCAAACTCCTAATCGACAATTCTTAGCTGATTTTGTGAGCTCCTTAATCCCAGGTACAAGACTAATAGAAAAGGGCGATGCTGATATAACTTTGCGTCTGCTATCAGTTGTTGACAATCGGAGTGAGAGCTATAGTCTGGATGTGAAAAAGAATGGTATCATCATCACGGCGGGTGATGAGCCTGGCTTGTTCTACGGCATACAAACTTTACGTCAATTATTACCGAATACGGCAGAAAAAGGGACCACCCCTCTCGAGGGATATGCCATTCAATCAATGATAATTGAGGATTACCCCCGGTTTAGCTGGAGAGGTATGCATCTGGATGTCTCACGACATTTCTTTCCTGTAGATTTTGTTAAAAGTTACATAGATATGATTGCATTCCACAAGATGAATGTCTTTCATTGGCATTTGACGGATGATAATGGCTGGCGGCTTGAAATAAAAAGATATCCAAAACTAACAGAAATAAGTGCCTACCGGGTAGACCGAGAGCATGAAGATTGGCGAAAATGGAGCCCAATTCAAGAAGGTGAAAAATCTACGTACGGTGGTTTTTATACCCAAGAAGAGGTTAAGGATATTATTGCTTATGCAGCAGAAAGACAGATTACGGTCATTCCTGAGATAGAAATGCCCGGTCATTCATCTGAAATATTTGCCGCATACCCTGAGCTATCCTGTAAGGGTGAATTGCTGGCGGTACGACCAGGGAGTTACTGGCCTGTAGAGGATATTCTGTGCGCCGGTAATGATTCAGTCTTTACCTTTCTAGAAAATGTAATAGATGAAGTTGTAGAACTATTCCCAGCGTCATACATACACATCGGTGGTGACGAGGCCTCTAAAACTTACTGGAAAACCTGCTCAAAATGTCAAAACCGGATTAAGGTCCATAATCTTGCTGATGAACATGAATTGCAAAGCTGGTTTATTAAGAAAATGGAGAAATATATTATCGCTAAAGGTAAGCGAATAATAGGCTGGGATGAGATTCTGGAAGGTGGATTAGCAGCTGAGGCAACCGTTATGTCTTGGCGTGGTGAAGCCGGAGGTATCGCTGCTGCGAAGGCAGGACATGATGTAATTATGACACCGACATCCCATGTCTACTTTGATTATTACCAGGGTGACCCAACTACAGAGCCTCAGGCCATTGGTGGGTATCTGACTCTTAAAAAAGTGTACTCATATGAGCCAATTCCAGCTGAGTTAAATAAGGATGAACAAAAGTATATCCTGGGCTCTCAAGGGAATCTTTGGACAGAATTTGTGAAGACTCAGGATCATGCAGAATACATGGTTTTACCACGCATGACAGCAATGGCAGAAGTTGTGTGGACTGAAGCTGAAAAACGAGAATGGAATGATTTTTATAGTCGCCTTCACAAGCTATTCCCACGGTTTGAACAACTTGGGTGGAATTATAGTCAGGGGACATTTCTATTAGAAATTCTACCAGGAAGATTACTGGATAATCAAAGTATTGAAGTAGAAATATTGTCAGAACAGCCGGGATATGATATTCGTTTTACTAGAGATGGGTCAGAACCGTTATCTACATCGGAGAAGTATGTTGGGAAATTAGGGATAAAACAAGATAGTCAAATAAGAGCAGCTTTATTTGATAAATCCAAAATCCTGGGAAGATTTGTACAGCGTGATTTTGCTTTTCATCAGGCTGTCGGTGCAGATGCAAAATATGAACTAATGTACCATCCGAAATACCAGGGTAGTGGGGATAAGGATCTTCTAGATGGAGTTCTAGGAAGTGAAAACTTTAGAGATGGAACCTGGCAAGGCTTTGAGGGACATGATCTCCAGCTTACCATCGACCTGGGAGAATTACAAAATATCTTTAAAGTGGAGATGAATTTTTTACAATCTACACCATCCTGGATCTTCATGCCAGACTATCTGGAGGTTAGCATTTCAATCGATGGAGAAAATTGGACTTACATCAATCGTGCTAACAATGAAGTCTCGGAAAAGGATAACCGTGTGATCATCCGTCGTTTGACATCAGATTTTGCTACCCGGGAAGCTCGTTTTATAAAGGTATTAGCGAAAAATAAAGGCGTTTGCCCAGACTGGCATGAAGGAGCTGGTGGCAAGGCGTGGATATTTTGTGACGAGGTTATTGTAAAATAAAAAACCCGACCAAGACCGGGTTTTTCGGGATACAACCAGAGGAAAATTAATCAGCAGAATTCGTGAAGGCTTTATTACCACCTGCCAGGAATAAAAGGGATATTAGAAGCGTTAGTAATTGAAACTCCATCCCTCCCATAGGATGGCTCTCTGAAGCCACAAAACTCCATTGTGGCCAGTGAACCATCATAATGGCGCCTGCCATGGTTGCCACGAAGATTCCGCCCGCAATACGGGTCAGTAATTCGTTTAAGATAGCTCCACCGATAATAAATAGTCCACCCACTACTTCAGCAGCGGCCAGCATGTAGATCATAAATATAGGCATGCCCATACCTTGCGACATCATTTCTGCCATTGGGAATTTGATGAATCCGTGGAATAAAAAAATACTTGCCAATGATAGTCTGATCAACCAGTGTCCGTTTTCAGATATTTTGTCAAATATACTCATAATAGTCTCCTTGCTTATGTTTCTGTGGCTCCCCGTGGAATCACATTCAAATTTTCTAAGCTCAAGATAATGAACATTAGCAAATGAAATGTCAGAAGCAGGACATTATGTAGTTTTAAAGGGTAGGGCCGTAAGCGTTTATTACTTCATTCCCTAGGAGGACTCGAAAACCAGCTTGAGCCAGGGCTTCTAGCTCATTTTCTCCAGGTTCTATATATACGGAACTGAGAGTCTGGATTCGTTTTGAGAGTGAATTACATAATAATTGTGAGTTTGCCATGCCGCCGGTTAGGAGGATTCCATTGAGTTCAAACTTTAGTACCGATGCCATGGCGGCAATTTCTTTTGCTATCTGATAAACCATAGCATGGAAGATCAGGTTGGCGTTTGCATCCCCAGCCTGCAATTTTTCTTCAACTTCAATTAGGTTGGAAGTGTGAAGGTATCCCTGAAGTCCACTACGCTTAGAGAGTAAGGAATCTAACTCTTTGCGATTGTATTCACCTGAAAAAGCCAGATCCAGGAGACCGGCAATAGGAAGAGCTCCTGCTCTTTCGGGACTGAATGGACCCATACCGAGCAGCGCATCATTGACATCTATAATTCGACCATTTTTCAATGCCGCAACGGATATTCCACCTCCCATGTGACACACGACCCAATTGGTTTGAAGAAAATCATATTCGAGTCGTTGGCAAAGTTTCCGGGTACTGGCTTTGATATTCAGGGCATGACTTCGTGATTTTCGTTCAATACCTGGAACGCCTGATACTCTCGCTATACTCTCAAACTCATCTGTTGTGGTAGGATCTGCAATGTAGATAGGAATATCTTTCTCAGTGGCAATTCTGTATCCTATCAAAACACCAAGATTACTGGCGTGGTCTGAATAACGGGTGGATTCGAGGTCATCTATCATAAAGTGATCTACCCGATAGACTCCACCAGGCAATGGTCTCAATGGAGCACCACGTGCCATGATCAGCTCAATACTCAAATCAGTTTGTCTAAGAAAATCCTGGACCGCCTGTAATCGAAATTCGAACTGCTCCATAATAGAGTCAGTTCTGATTTCCTCATGTTTACTGTGATCCATATTTGTTTCATGTATCAGGATGAGAGATGAAGGCAAATTAAACTTATAAATCGCCAACTTTGTTGAGGTAGAGCCTGGGTTGATAACCAGAATATGACCGTGATCTATTGTGAGATTACTTTTTTCTACCATCATGGAAATTAAATCGCTGGGAAGATAAAGCACAGGATTACTTGTCTAATTTTCACAAAAGAGGGTTTGATAAACGTATGACCTAATGTTCGCATTTTCTATATTGAATCATGAAAAGTATTATTAAAACTGTGCAATGGTTTGATCCCGCGATCCACCTTATCTTGGCCATTGGTATTTCCATACTATCTGCCTTCTTCTCATTTAGAACGGTTGATCTGGACCAACAAACGATCCTGACATTTATCGCTTTTTACCTGATATTGGGAGCGATGACTCTGCTCTTTATCTTCCGGGATAAGCTCAGCAACCCTAGTACCAGACAATTACTCCAGTTCAGCTATTTTCTGCTGGGGTTTGTGCTCATGTTAACTGGTGTACTGGGTGTTATGGGTAATGGATTTTCAATGGCTTCCGTGTTTATTCTCATGCTCTTCTTACCTGGATTAGCAATTTTGAGAGCAGGTTTGCATTTTAAGAAAGAGGAAATTTGATGAATCTATCATTGAGACTAGCCAGAAACCTGTTTTTGGCACTATTAACGCTACTTATCATTAGTTGTACGGGGAAACCTTCCTCAGAATTGCTAGTCCTAAAGACCACAGGAGTAAGTCAAAATCAACTAGATCTGACAGAACTTGGTGAAGGTACGGAAATTCGTAGTGCCGGCCTGCAACTTATGGAAAATCCAGTCGGTCTGCTAGAATTGGTTAATGGAGATCAATCAAATGACAGCGTCTTGATAGTCGCAGTCCATGGCTATCAATCGAGTGGCTACGAATGGGTTAATGGTCTGAAGAGCCTCGGTGAAAACTATGGCTCTCTCTTCTTTTATAGATATGATTGGGATCGTTGTCCAGATGTGATTGCAAACGAATTAGCGGCAGAAATAAATACTATCAAAAGTTCCAAACCTTATCAGAAAGTAGTACTGTTTGGTCATTCATATGGTGGAGTAGTGCTTACTTATGTCGCAGCTCAGCTGACCCAGAAAAATGTTGAGGTTCATGTTATCGCAGCTCCTTTAGGTGGTTATCCTAATTTACTGGACCGATGTGAGAGTCTGGAATACGATAAAGAACAAAATATAGTGTATCCCAAATGGGCAAACTCTATCAGAGTTATCCAGCACCGTACGGTTCATGAACAAGACGGCGCCTTCAGAGAGCTTGAGACAGATCCACAGGTAGTGGACCTACCATTTTATCAGGTTCATGAATTACCTCCTACCATGGATGGACACCGACTCGGACATAATTGGTCAGTAACTTGGGTTCTTGATCATTACGTGGGGAGGCCACATCGATATTAACAATTGTTGAATACCTGCTAGTGAATGAATACTTGCGGAAAATCTTTCAATGCATACCTTTACTAGCTGGCTTAATCAGATACAGATAGTGAATTGGCGCTTGCCGGAAGGAGGTTTGCTGTGAAAAAGGGTGTTGTTATTTCTCTGCTCATTTTATTAGGGTTAACACAGATCGTCTGGTCGCAAACACCGGAAGTTTACTGGGGATTAAATTGGTCCATGTCGGCGGTACAAGTTGATTCTGTACTACAGGATGTGGTGAAGGAAAAGAAGATCGCAACCAAGACCAATTACAGCGATAACCGACAGTTATCTGGTTATTCTTATCGTATTGCCGAAAAAGGAATCGCCAAGATATATGTATGGTTCAATAGTAAAGGCGATGAAAAGGTTTCGATCCATTCAGTAGAAATTTATTACAGTTTTGATTATCCCTACGATGCTCAACGTTTTAAACAGTCTTACTCAGAGAAATATGCTCACGAATTTATGGCAGAACCTGACCTATATCAGGTATCGGGTGGTGGATCAGTCCTGCTTAGACAGGTGAAAGAACCGGATCCAAACACACTAGGACAAAGTGTTTATCAGGTCAGTATGTTTAGTCCAATTCCTTTTGAAATGAGTGAAGAAGATATGGATTTTCTTTTCTAAAAATTAATTCAAAGTTAAAACATTTTAAAAAGGGACAGATTTCTGTCCCTTTTTAATTTCAAGCTACCTCAAGCTCATCTTATTTCTAAGGGGATAATTTTACCGGAAATCATCGGGATGAAATTTGTTATCGGCATGTTTTTTGCCAAACTTTATTGATAGAGTTATGGAGTTTGGTCTGAGGGGAAGAACTGGAATAGAATGATTCCGCAAATAAGTTTTAGCTTAGGTACTATCATCTTAATCGTTTCGGCAATTACCGGTGGGATATTGATATTATCGCCTGGCTCAATTCGCCTCCAGCGTCCTAGTGGTGGTTGGGTTGGTTGGAGTTTTAATATATTGAACCTCTTATTCTTTTTACTTTTAATCCCAGGTTGTGGATTATTGATGATCCTTAATGTGAGTTTACCTTTCTTTATTTGTTTGCCTCTTTCCGCAGCACCACTTCTATTCGTAGTTGAACTCATAGGTATCAGTATTTTTTTGCTGGGCAGTATCCTTCTGCTTTGGAGTCGAATTTCACTGCGTCGCAGTTTTAGGCTTGCTGGGGTGAAACCCAGCCAATCGGATTACCTGACACTCCATGGCCCCTATAAATTGCTACGACATCCAATGTATCTGTCGGCACTATTGGTGCTATTTGGATTGTCTCTAATCCTCATATCTATCCTGTTGATTTCAATGTTCATTATCATGCTATTTCTGATTGTGAAACTGATACCAGAGGAAGAGAAACAGCTAGATCAGGCTTATCCTATCGCATATCTAGAATATTGCCGACGTGTACCAGGTGCCCTGATTCCGAGAAAAAGAAGCTAATTAGCGGTCCTGGATCCGCGTAAGACCACGTATTTTAATTTATTGACACTATCTCATATTAATGTTTTTGAACCAGTTCAGAAAAGCACGTGCATGCAGGTGCTTGGTGATTAATATTATTCGCAACAATTATTTCGTCAGGAAAGTCCAGGATTAGGAGAGAGTATGAAAATATTCATTTCAGCTGATATTGAGGGTGTGACTGGTATTACTCATTGGAATGAAACTGGTAAAGCATATCCAAATGAATACAGCCAGTTTCAGA
>CAZOBQ010000078.1:0-11885 GCA_964578155.1 uncultured Lentisphaeria bacterium | reverse complement strand
GACATTCAGATCACTATTCCGTACATTCATTCAGTGGCAATAAAATGGTCCAGGGTATACTGCCAAATATTTCTGGCCAGACTAAGAACTCTATCCGTTTTGATGATGACAACACTTACATTCTAACTGGTAATGAGCTACTCTATTTTGGGTATGAGACAAAAGTGTCCGGAGACTTTTGGATTGACCCTCAAGGGAGTAGTACAGGTGATCGTGTTGTTTATCTTAGTGGAGTACCAGATCCAAATTTAATTTCGCTGAAAAAAGACTCTGCATATAACTACCCAAATCCCATCAAGGGGAATAACACAACTATTCGTGCCTGGCTAGGAGATGTAGAGGAATGGACTATTGAGATATTCTCCCTGAATGGCGCTCAGATCAAATACATTGAGCAGGATGTTATGCAGAAGAATGCCTATAACGAATTTGTCTGGGATGCATCGGCTGTCTCTAATGGCGTTTATGTAGCCCAAATTGTTGCCGGTGATCGCTCAGAGATCATTAAGATTGCTGTCATTCGATGAAATTGATCAAATCTCTACTCATATTCCTTTTGGGAGTAAACTTTCTCTTTTCTCAGAGTTTTAATCATCCTGAATTAGAATGGAAAACCATCGAGGGTGAGTACTTTATCGTTCACTATCATCAGAATACTGAATGGACGGCAAATGAAGCCCTTCATGTGGCAGACGACATATACCCATATATCACAGATCTTTATCAATACAAACCTGAAGAAAAGACCCATATAATCATTCGTGATACCGATGATTATGCCAATGGGGCAGCCTACTATTTTGATAACAAGATAGAGATATGGGCTAAACCTCTGGATTATGAATTGAGAGGCTCACACTATTGGCTGCGGGATGTGATCGCTCATGAATTTACACATATAGTCAGTCTTAGGGCTTCAAGGAAAATGCCACCTACAGTTCCTGCCGCTTACATCCAGGTTATATCCTATGAGCCAGAACGACGAGAAGATGTTCTTTATGGATATCCAAATGGTATTGTTTCATATCCCATTCCTTCGGTTGTTGTGCCCATGTGGTGGGCTGAGGGAATTGCTCAGTTTCAATCAGATTCCATGCGCTGGGATTGGTGGGACAGTATTCGAGATATGATACTCAGAGACCGAATCAAATACGGTAAGCTGTTAACACTCAATGAGATGGATGGATTTGGTAAAGTTGGTATTGGCAATGAAAGTGTCTACGATCATGGCTTTAGTTTTGTTCGTTATCTCTCAGCCAACTATGGTCAGGATGTTCTCCGACGGATCACGGACAGGCTCAGCAGTCCCCTGAAATATGGCTTTTATAAAGCAATGGAAAAAGAGATCGGTGTTCCCTCACAGATATTATGGAAAGAGTGGCGGGCTGATCTCATGTTAAAACAGAGTCAGTCATTCATAGAAAATGAGTTAATCTCTCCAGTAAAATATGTACAACGTGAAGGCGACGCAAATTACTATCCCCGTTTTAACACCTCGGGGAATAGCATGGGATTTATCTCGAGCGCCGATGAGACCTATCTTTCACGAACCTCACTCTTTGTAAAAGATTCTACTGATGAAGCAGAAGCATTATTGCCTACAGCAGAAGGCTTCGATTGGAGTCCTGAAGAGGGCTATTTGGTTTATGCCCGGAAAGATTTTCACAATGGTGGTATTCCAAATCCAAGAATAGAACATCATGTAGACCAAAAGCATTTTACCCACCTGAAAACACATCAAGAAGCGACTTGTGAACGCTGTCAGTTCTTACTCAGTGGTTCTAAATATTCAGATCTATTTATAGTTCACCGTGATAGCCTAAAAGATGAAATACAATTGACTCACGGAGAAAGAGTAAAGAATCCTGCATGGGCACCGGATGGCAAGAGCATCGCATTCGTGAATCTGCGGGACGGGACAAACAATCTATGTCTGGCATACCCTGCCTATCCGGATAGCATCACACAGCTTACCTTTTTAGCTCCTGGAACACAAGTTTATGTACCTCGTTGGTCACCGGATAGTAAACAAATAATTTTTGATTATACCGCTGGTAGCAATAGGGATATTGGTCTTTTTGACATTGATTCAGATTCAATGAGCATCATCATGGATGAGATCTGGGATGAGCGGAACCCGGTATTCAAATCATCAAATCAAATCTCATATAGTGATGATCGCACGGGTATTTTTAATATTTACAATTATGATCTGGTATCTAAAGAGAACCGCAGACTCACCAATGTCATCGGTGGCGCCTTTCAGGCTGAGTGGCAGGAGGACCGTCTCTACTACTCACTTTATGATAGTCTCGGCTTTAACATAGCCGTTTTGGAAGAAACTGAGCTATTGGACAGTGTTACTGAGCCACTGGCTTCATCACTAGAACGAATTATTGCTCCCACTTGGGAACGTCATGCTGAATACAAGCCATCTGAAGACTACGTGATGCAATACGGGCCCATGTTTATATTACCACGATTTCAGATAGAAATTGATAACAGCAAGGATGTTGTAACCTATAAGCCCGGTTTCTATTTCTTTTCTGACGAAATTATTAGCGACTACTCCATGGTAGGTGGATTTGGCTTGGCGCCAAATCTTGATATGGATTTATTCCTGTCGGCCCAGTATCGAGGATTCTTGCCAACTTTGACCTTTGAGTTTTATCAAATGAGCCGCAATACTCAAGAAGAATTATGGTACTATGATAAAGTATGGCCAGCTGATGGTGATCTTACCTTTAGCTTGACACAGGGAGTTCTATCAGCTGATATTCTCATTCCACCTAAACATTCTGTCACATTGGATGTATCTGCTTCTAATTATAAATCTACTCTGGCAGCCCATGTGATACAGGGGAATGCTATTCCAAGATTTAGTGATGATTATTTCAAGGGCTGGGACTGGGGAATCAGATGGAACACATCAGGTATTCATATCAGACAGGAGCGTGGAATTAATCCCTCGGGATATAAGACCAGTGTTTCACTACGATCCAATCACCATAATTTTCTTGATGAAGATTATAGGTATACAAAGTTGAATTTATCAGGTTTCTATGGCTATCGATTGCCAATGCCAGGAAAAATAATTGTCTCTAACTCCACAGAATTGAACCTCATCGATAATAATGCCATTGATGACTTCTTTTATGAATTTGGGGGCGGTTTACCAGGTCTGAGAGGATATCCATTCTATAGTTTGCGAGGAACCAGGCGATTTGTATCAACATCCTCATTAAGATTACCCATATTCCGAAATAATTATTCAAAGGCTGCTCACTTGACAGTGAAGGATCTGTATATCGGGGTTCATGGCCAGATCGGTGCCGCATGGTCTATTGATCCTCAAGATGTTGATGTGAAGGATATGAATGCTTGGATTTCAAATGAGTTGAATCAGATTGATATGGTTCGTGATATTGGGATCGATTTTCGTCTGGCATTGAATTCATATTATGCATACCCAACAGCAATCGAATTTGGTGCATATCATGGTTTAGATGATATTTCAGTGACAACCAATGATGATCAGGTAATTAATTATGGTAATGATTGGCGATTTTATTGGAAGGTATTGTTTGGTTTTGAATAAGGTGAATATTATATCAACCATATTAACGTTTGCTTTGCTGACGACTACAGGGTTCTCTACCGATCACGGCAGTGAACCAGCCAAACTTCGAGTAAACAAGGTCATGATTAAGAATTTTGTAAAATCATTGATCATTCCCGGCTGGGGGCAATGGTCCAATGGGGATAGAGTGCGTGCTATTACCTTTCTCACCGCTGAAGTAGCAGGTATCTATGGGTATCAAACAAATTACTCAAAGGGCAGCAATGAAGAGCTAGCCTTTAAAAGCTTTGCTGATAAACACTGGAATTTTCAGGTATGGTCAAATTCAGACAATGGTGATACGGCATGCGGGACTTACCTCAGAACACATCAAATGCCCAGTTATATTGATGGAGAGGGTGTGGAACAGCCCCTTAAAGATCATCACTTCTATGAAAACATCAGCAAATATCCAGAATTTGTTTGTGGCTGGGACGATATTGCTGATCAGTGGAATGAGGAGGAGAGAGTTTATACGCCCAATAAACTTGATTACATCGAAATGCGGACGCTCTCAAACGACCTATACAAAAATGCACAATTGGCGGGTACCTTGATCATGCTTAACCATTTAGTCAGTGCATTTGATGCTGCTTTAGGAACTGATATCACCCAATTTGAATCAACAAACTATTCAGGAAATTTCTATATTAATCCGCTGAATGCTAATAATAGCATCGGCTTGGAGGTAAAATTTTGATTAATCGTTCTACCAAACTGATAACTGCACCATTGATAACGCTACTTTTTGTGTTCTCACTTCAATTTTGTTCTTCTCAAAAAGAGAATCTTGATGCAGCGAATATTGCTGAAACCTTTGAAAGTGGCATGACTTTTCTTGAAAAGGAAAATTATCTCAAAGCAGAGGAAACCTTTACGTTTATCATCTATAATGATCCAGGCGGAGCTTTTGCCGATGACGCTCAGTTTCAGTTAGCAGAAACCTATTTTGCTCGAGACGATTTTCTCCTGGCCATCAGTGAGTATGACCGGCTTCTGCGTAGAATGAAAAACTCCAGCTATGTTGAAGATGCTTTCTGGCGGAAAACTGAAGCCTATTGCGAACTTTCTCCAGATTACCGCTTGGAGAGGGATATGACGGACAAAGCGTTGCGATATTTGTACGATTTTAAGGAAATCCATCCTGACAGTAAATATATCCCTGATGCCAATGAACGCATTATTGAGATGAAAGAGAAGCTTGCAAAGAAGGAGCTGGAAACAGCCAAATTATACACTACTCTTCATGAGTATGAGTCGGCAGTCTACTATTATGATAGTGTGATTGATCAATACATGGACACAAAGCTCTATGCTTCTGCTCGTTTAGGGAAGGCTGAAGCCATGGTTGCCCTTGAGAAATGGGAAGAAGCCAGAGAATTGATGAACTCAATTGCCATTGATGGCAAAGGTGATCTAAGTCCAATCGAGTTCGCAAGACTTAAATCTCTGGGCAATAAAGTTGTTGAAATGATGAAAACAAAAACGGATTGAAACTGATACCGTGAAACTATGCTTATTTGGGGGAACGTTTGACCCACCTCATAATGCGCACTTCATCATTGCGGAAGCTATCCGTGAGTCTTTAGACCTTAATAAGATCATTTTCATACCCGCTTTCAAACCACCCCATAAATACAATAGTTTACCAGTCACTCCGGTTGAACATCGTATTGCCATGTTAAAATTGTGCATTGATGATATCTCAGAATTTGAATTCTCAGACATTGAATTGAAACGTGGGGGCGTTTCATACACTATTGATACTATTCGAGAGATGAAGGAGAGCAAGGGTATAGCCTCAAAAGATCTCCATTTTCTCATTGGTAGTGATAGCCTGGCAAATTTTAAAACATGGTATTGTTGGGAAGATATTCTGAAAGAGAGCCAGGTAGTGGTTGCCCGTCGTCCAAGATTTGAAGAATCAGATATCGATCCAGCCTTAATCGAGCAAGTGAAATTTCTGAATCTACCAAGAATGGAAGTCTCAAGTACTGAAATACGTGAGCGATTTTATTCAGATCGAATGACACGTTTCTATGTTCCCGATGTTGTTTCTGACTATATTAAAAAACATAATATTTACGGAAGAAATTAATGGACGCTCTAGTTAATTCGATTGGTATGGGAGGAAACAGCGTTGTTATTGCAATTAGCGCTGCATTGCTCTTTTATGGAGCTGAATGGCTTGTCAAAGGGGGTAGTCATCTTGCTCAGCAATTTGGGCTAAAACCCATGATCGTGGGCTTGACCATCGTTGCTTTTGGTACATCCATGCCGGAATTTGTTGTCAGTCTTATCGCTAATGTCTGGCAGGATTCTTCCACAATCGCTCTTGGTAATATTATCGGAAGTAATGTCACAAACATTGGCCTGATCCTGGGCATCAGTGGGTTGATCTTCCCGATCACACTCCATTTTAAGCAAATTTATAAAGGACTCATCTTCCTTTTTGTCATAAGCATATTACTGTATGGTTTGTCACTTGATGGGATCATAAGTCGTATTGATGGCGCCATTCTGGTGTTTCTCCTGATTGGATATATTGCTTACCTTTATCGTAATCCAGATGAATCTCCAACGGAAGACTTGGATACTGAGGTAGATACTTTAGTAAGAAATATTTTATATGTGCTTGGAGGTAGTATTGCCTTATCTGTGGGAGCTTGGTTATTTGTAGAGAGTGCCGTCTGGATAGCCGATGAATTCAACATCCCAAAGATAGTGATTGGTCTGACTATTGTGGCAGTTGGTACAAGTCTACCTGAACTGGCAACTTCATTAGTAGCTGCCTTGCGTAAACATGGTGAAATCTCAGTGGGGAATATCATTGGGAGTAATATTTTCAACATTCTCTTCATCATGGGTGGGGTTGGACTCATTAAACCACTTGTAGTGGTAGAGACCACTATGGTTGATGGTCAGATCGTTCAAATATTTCCGCATGCACAATACATCATTATGATGCTATTCGGCCTCGTTTTAATTCCACTTGGTCTACGTCATAAGATTGGTCGTTTGACAGGTACTATCTTGGTCTCAGGCTATGTTGCTTTTTATGTTTATCTATTTGTTGACTATATTCGTTAGCAACAATCCCTTTTGATTATGACTCAGAATATTCAAAAGATTAAACCCTATGAACGTCTGGCTAGTTACTACGACCGGCTAATGGACTATATCGATTACGATATTTGGATCGATGATGTGGAGCAATTGGTTGCACCCTATAAACCTGGGTCTGATTGGTTGGATATATCATGTGGTACGGGATCTATGGCTCTAAAATTGGCCAACAGGGGTAGAAATATGACAGCCATGGATTTGAGCCCTGATATGGTTCAAATTGCAAAAGAGAAAGCTGAAGCAGAAAAAGCCGACATTCAATTTATGGTCGGAGACATGATCAATTCAAAGCATAGTCAAACCTATGATGTTATAATTAATCTCCATGATGGCTTGAATTATCTGCTGAAAGACGCTGATACTCAGGCATTTATAGAAAACTCTTATAGCTTACTAAATACGGACGGCATTCTACTATTTGATGTTGTAACGCCGCTTCTTTGTCAAACACATTTTCGAGGCTACCGGGAAATATTCAATGATGAAAATGGTGGATATGAAAGACAGACAAGCTATGATCCTATTACTCAACTTGCTGAGTCTATGTTTACCCTTAATTCAGCAGATGAGGATAGTGTCGATGTTGAATCCCATATTCAGAAGGCGTATGAACTGAGTCATGTGGAAGAATTCTGTGAAAAGTCTCCGTTTAAGTGGTGGCAGATCCTGGACGATGAGTCACTTGAAGAGGGAACAGTGGCATCTGAGCGATTTTTAGTCATCATGAGGAAAGTATCATGATCAAATTTGAAAATGTTCATATCCGTTACGATTCCGGAATAACGCTACGTGATTTAAATTTTGAAATTAATTCAAAAGAGTTTGTTTATCTCTTTGGTCCATCCGGTAGCGGTAAAACTTCCGTTTTAAATATGATCTATATGGATCTATTCCCAAATGAAGGTCAAGTTATTGTCCTTGGTAAAGAATCTTCTTATGTGAAAAGAAGAGATATTGCTAAAATTCGGCAACAGATCGGGATGATGTTCCAGGAGCCGAGGCTTCTGTCAGACAGAGATATCTATAGCAATATTGCGATTCCCCTGGAATTATTTGGGTATAAGTCCAATGAGGTTCGCCAAAAGGTTAATAGAACGGTGGATGAATTGGGTATTCGATCCAGGCTGAGCCATTTTCCAATTGAACTCTCTGCTGGTGAACTGCAAAAGGTCGCTCTGGCACGTGCCATGGTCAATACACCAGGAATTCTCCTGGTTGATGAACCCACTGCTCATCTTGACCCCGTGGCATCTGATGAGGTGATGAAAGCTTTATGGCAGATACATGGCAAAGGTACTACTGTGCTGATTGCAACTCATGAGGAGCGTCTTATCAAGGATGAACCTGCTCGTACCATTTCTATGCATGGCGGCGAGATTATACAGGATAGGCCTCTATGAAGCTGAGTTATATCATTCGAGAAGGCTTAGTTGGTATTCGTCGTTCGTCCATGCCATTCATGAATTCAGTATTTTCAGTTACTATCGCTCTCGTTCTGGTTGGTGTTGGTGTCCTTGCAGTGGATAATGGCCTGCAATACATTGGTGATCTGCAACCGGACTACGATCTGGAAATCTTTTTGACTAATGCCTCAAGTGTCGATGAGCAGCAGGAGTTAGCAAGCATTATTTCAGAGGATCCAGGTATCATTCGAATGGACTATTTGTCTAAACAGGATGCGGCCGACCTCTATAGCGCAGAATTTGGGGAGGATATACTCTCACTGCTTGACGATAACCCATTGCCAAGTTCATTTAGGATTACTTTTGAGGAAGTCTATAGAAACAAGATCTACATTCAATCATTTGTTCATTCCATGGAGCAGTTAAGCCCCGTAGATGAAGTTATGTTCAAACAAGACCTTTTCGATCGGGTACAAGGCATTCTTCAGTCAGTATACCTAATATCAGCCACTGCCATTTTCTTGATCATTCTTTCAACCGTATTTTTAACAGCGAACAATCTTCGCCTTATGATATTGAGCCGATATGAATTCATTGAGACCATTCGCCTGTTAGGCGCCAGTGACTTTATGGTGAAGGCTCCTTTCTTTCTTGAGGGAGGGATTCTTGGATTTATCGGTGGTTTATTTGCTGTGTTCATTATCGCCGGGTTCGAATTTGGTCTTGAGCGGATGCACATCATCGAGTTACCTGTTCGAATCATGCAGTATCCTGAACTCATTGCAGGTGTCCTCCTGTTTGGAATTAGCCTATCATCATTAGGTGTTCTGAAGGCAGTTAGACGTATGCTGCGTTTTGTAGCATAGCTCCATTTTTTTAAATTTCTAAATCTATCTATTAAACATCATCATCAAGGATATTGCTTCTCATTTTCTTGAGGTCTTTAAGCCTTGTATAGCAACTCTTCCAGCATTTAAAGCCTTGTTTTAAATGAGGGTCAAAATTATTATGCTCGCTGATGAAATACGTAAGAAGAGAAGCAGCAAATGAATTGAAATCGCGTGAGGAAAATGTCCTTAAGTGGTTGATTCGTGATTATGCTGATTCTGGTCAACCTGTGGGCTCGACCAGGCTTGTTTCTATGGACTATTTTCAAGTTGGGTCTGCCACTATCCGCAATGTCTTAAGTAACTTGGAAACAGGTGGATACCTGTTGCAGCCACATACCTCATCGGGTAGAATTCCTACGGATAAGGGATATCGATATTTTGTTGATCGTCTCATGCAGTCCGATCTCCCCAATGGAGATATTCTCCATGACTACGAGAATGGAATTAATTCTCTCAGCAACGATTTAGATCAATTGATAAAAAATACCGCTCAATTTCTGGGTGACATGTCGCACGCTTTGGTGCTAATGTCAAAACCCCATGAACGAACAACATCAATCAAATCTTTGGTCTTACATGAGCTGGACAAAGAATCAGTTCTGCTCATTGTTCATACTTCTTTTGACCAGGTTAAGTCAATCGCATTTGAGCTGGAGAGTCATCTTTCGAGAATCATGCTTCGTGAAGCCGAAAATATACTCAATAATCTTTTTGCAGGTCGGGAATTGGATGAAGTTCAGAGTATGGTAGCAACTGGTTCTGTAGACAAAGAGCGTAAGAATCCTATAATCGATGCAATATTGAGTCATTTCGATAAGATTCTTTCTGAAAAAGCACTGGATGATTACCGTGTTTATGGAACCCACCAGTTGTTACAGTACCCCGAAATGACAGACCCGCTAAATTTGGAGATACTACTGGAAGCGATTGAGACAGACAATTTACAACGATATTTACCCATACCTTTGAGAACTGGACAGCCAAGCGTCCTCATAGGATCTGAACTCGGGCAGGCCATATTTAACAATATGTCTCTGGTCTCAGTCTCATATGATGGATTGGGTTGTAGTGGGGAAATTCACATCCTGGGACCTACTCGGATGGCGTATGAAAAAATAATTGGATTGGCAGAATTTACGGCCAATAAAATGGAAACTTTGATTAACACGAAATACCTAAAATAAAATGACTGATAAAAAAAATACAAAACAAGCTGCAAAAAGTAAGACTGTGACAAAAAAAGCTACCCAGGTAAAACTGAGTCGTAAAGAGAAAGCCCTCCAGAAAAAAATTGATAGTTTAGAAGAAAAGATCAATAGCCTGGAAATGGAAATTGACGACAACAATGAACGAGTTGTTTCTGCAGAGGAAAAGATGCTCCGAGTTGTCGCTGAATATGAGAATGGTAAAAAAAGGGTCGAGAGAGAAAAGGAGCGTTCATTACGATTTGCAAAGGACAGAATACTAGCTGGTCTATTTCCAATTGTCGATAATCTTGAGAGATCAGCAAAATATGAAAATGAACATGAGAAAGTTGATAAAAAGCAGCACGGTATTAAGCTGGTAATAGATCAAATCCAAAAATATCTCAAAGAAACCAATAATATCGAAGCATTCGATCCTTTGGGTGATACTTTTAATCCTGAGCTTCATGATGCAATGGCAATGAGAGAATCTGAAGAACATGAATCCGGTGTTGTCATAGAAGTGTTTGAAAAGGGTTACCGTGAAGGTGACCGTATTCTTCGCGCCGCAAAAGTGATCGTGAGTCAATAGTTATGGCTAAGCGTGATTATTATGAAGTCCTAGGCGTTTCAAAGGAATCTTCCAAAAATGAGATAAAGAAAGCCTATCGTAAAATAGCTATGAAATATCATCCGGATAAGAATCCAGGTGATAAACAAGCAGAAGCAAGCTTTAAAGAAGCTGCGGAAGCTTACTCCATCTTAAACGATGAACAAAAAAAAGCCCATTATGATCAATATGGCCATGCCCCTGAAGGTGGAATGGGCGGTATGGGAGGCAATCCCTTTGGTGGTGGATTTGGAGTTGATCTTTCTGATGCGTTAAGAATCTTTATGGATGGTTTTGGTGGTGGTACCGCAGGCGGTTTTAGTGATATATTTGGTGCAGCCGGAGGCTCTCGCGGAAGAAGTCGCGCCAGAGGTTCTGATCTAAAGGTTAAGCTACCTCTTACGCTTGAAGAGATTGCTACTGGAGTTACTAAAAAATTAAAGGTAAAAAGACAAGAGAGTTGTACTGACTGCGGTGGCAGCGGTGCCAGTCATGGAACTGACAAGTCCAGCTGTTCAGTTTGTGGTGGGCGAGGTGAAGTCCAACAGGTCTCTCGTTCTATGTTTGGACAGTTTGTCAATATCCAGCCTTGTACTAATTGTGACGGCACCGGTGAAGTCATTGCTAATCCTTGTCGAACTTGTCGTGGTGATGGCCGAGTTCGGAAAGAATCCGTTGTTTCTGCGAAAATTCCAGCTGGTGTCCATGCTGGTAATTATATGACTTTACGAGGCGAAGGCAATGCTGCTCGTCGTGAAGGTCCTAAAGGCGACCTAATCGTTTTAATAGATGAAAAAGAGCATGACTTATTTATTCGTGATGAAGATAATATCTATCTTGAGCTAAGCGTGAATATGGCGCAGGCAGTGATGGGTACGGAAATAGAAATACCAACACTCACAGGAAAAGTTAACCTTAAGATACCGGCTGGATCTCAATCAGGAAAATTACTGAGACTCAGGGGGAAGGGCGTCCCCAGACTTAACAGTCACATGGTTGGAGATCAAATGGTTAAAGTGCAGGTGGATACGCCTGTGAAACCCAGCAAACAAG
>CAZOBQ010000077.1:0-11908 GCA_964578155.1 uncultured Lentisphaeria bacterium | reverse complement strand
ATTTCGGCGAGCTCAATGTCCAGCCTAATCTTAGCTTAAGGTATCCACCAAATACTGCCTGAATTCAGCATAAGAGGTTGACATCTGAGTCGCCTGTTTTTCGCGATCCAGGTATTTTGCCAACTGGGCAGGGATTTCCAGCTTGCTGCCGATGATGGGTTCTACACTTTCCGGGAATTTCGCCGGATGGGCCGTTGAGACAACCACTCCTTGCCAGGTGTCGCCACCCTGTTTTCGCTGGTATTCACGCATTCCCAACAAACCAACTGCTGTATGTGGATCAGCGATATAGCCGTAAGTATCATAGGTTGATTTGATCATCAATTGGGTCTCAGCATCTGAATAAGACCAGGAATGAAAATCAGCACGTATGGACTCCAGATCACCATTATATAGACAATTAATGCGAGCCAGATTGCTGGGATCGCCCACATCCATGGCATTTGACATGGTATGTAAAGAAGGCCTGGCATGAACCTCCCCTGTCTCCAGATATTCTGGGAAGACAGCATTCACATTGGTGGCCGCAATAAAATGACTGATAGGAATCCCCATGCGTTTGGCCAACAAGCCAGCTGTGATATTTCCAAAATTTCCACAGGGCACGGAAAAGATAATATCCTTGCCCAAGCCCATGAGTTGTCCCGTGGCCCAGGCGTAATAAAAGGTTTGAGGGATCAAGCGGGCAATATTGATGGAGTTGGCAGATGAGAGTAGATGTTCTTGTCTTAATTCCTGATCTGCGAAGGCCGCTTTCACCATGCGCTGACAGTCATCAAAGGTGCCATCTATCTCAAGTGCAGTAATGTTTTGTCCTTGAGTGGTCAGTTGTTTCTCCTGACTGGGACTGACTTTGCCGCTTGGATAAAGAATGATGACCCGAATTCCCGGAACTCCCAGAAAGCCGCTGGCCACAGCACTGCCAGTGTCACCAGAGGTAGCAACAAGGATGGTTAATTCTTGTGACTCCCCTCGCATGAGATATGACATGAGTTGGGCCATAAATCGAGCGCCAAAGTCTTTAAAGGCCATGGTAGGACCATGAAAGGTCTCTAGAACAGATACCTGATCTGATAATTTGCTCAGCTTCACATCAATTTTCATGGATTCGTTGACAATCTGTTCAAGATCTTTGGCTGGAATATCATCTGCAAGAAAAGCACTGGTGATTTTTAGGGCGATTTCTTGAAAATTAAGGTTTGGTAAATGAGTTAAAAACTCAGGATCTAAGCTTGGGATGTGTTCAGGGAGATAGAGACCACCATCTCGTGCCATGCCTTCCAGGACGGCTTCTTTGAGGGATGCTTTTAGGTCTGATTTATTGGTACTGATGAATTTCATGGGGTTCTTCCGTCTTCGTTTTATGCTTCGTCTGACACTTCGACGAGCTCAGTGTGACGAACTCGGGATGACCTGTTCTGTGTGACGATTCCAGTCTTTACTCTTTCCTTCGCGCGGGCTTCGAGAGCCTCAGCCACCGCTTCAGGGTCATGTGCTTCAGTCATGTGGAGGGCAACAAACCCGGTCACTGAGCTTGCCGAAGTGTTCTCGAAAAGTCCGGCTTTGATTGATAAGTTTCATGCATCAACATCTAGGATTCTTGCGCCTTGCTGGCTGATCCGGGAGATATAGAGATCACTACCCATTCCCCCATTCTGAAAGGTATTGGTCATGGCCTGCCCTACTTCTTGAGCAATCCTGAGAGATGGACACAAGGCGAACATGGATGGACCGGAACCGGATATGCCACAACCGAGAGCGCCACTTTTGAGCGCGGCTTCCTTCACCTCAGCATAGCCTGGTATGAGTTTAGACCGGTGAGGTTCGGCTAGTTCATCAACCATGGAACGAGAGATGAGATCCAGATCATTGTTGGCAAGACCCAGAACAAATCCAGCGGCGTGCCCCATTTGGCGAGTCGCCGTTTTCATGGATACGTTTTCAGGTAAAATTCCACGGGCATCTTTGGTTTTGATCTGCATATGAGGGTGGACAATGGCACAGGACAAATTTTCCGGTACTGAGACAGATACTACATCCAGCGGCTCAATACAGCGCACCAAACTGAAACCACCCAGGAGACAAGGCGCTGCATTATCAGCATGTGGGCTGCCTGTGGCCATTTTCTCGCTGGCAATAACAAAGGGTAATAAGTCCAGGGCAGATAAATTCAATTCCAGAAGCTCATTCACTGCGGCTACGGCTGCAGCTGCACTGGAGGCGCTGGAGCCCATTCCACCTACAATGGGAACACCCTTTTTAATCACAAGATCGAGCCCCTGGTGAATGTCATATTTCTGCATCAAAGCTTGAATGGCGACACCAGCTGTGTTTTTATCGGGATCCGTGGGTAATTCGCTATAGGCGCCTTCAAGAGGTGCTATTCGGAGACCTGGTTGGTCAGACAAACTGCAAATGACCGTGTCTCCCGGTTCTTCCAGTGCGAATCCAAAGATATCGAAACCGCTTGTTGCATTTGCCACCGTTGCCGGGGCGAACGCTTTTACCGATCTATTCACTTGATAAATCCTTTTTTAACCAGCAATTCAGCCGCTAGAATAGCTCCTCCGGCTGCACCTCGGATGGTATTATGGGAAAGTGCCACAAACTTGTAATCAAAAACCGAATCTTCACGCAATCTGCCCACCGTCACTGCCATCCCCTTGTCATTCATGACATCCAGTTTTGGCTGGGGTCGCATCTCATCATCAGTATAGATAATGGCCTGCGCAGGCGCAAAAGGCAGATCCAGGTCTTGAGGAACAGAGCTGAATGCCTTCCAGATTTTCAAAATTTCATCTCGATTTGGAGCCTGTTTGGCAAATTTGATATTCAAAACAGCTGTATGACCATCCAATACAGGCACCCGAGTGGTAGTTGCGCTGATTTTGAGATGTTCATTACTTATGATGCCTTTTTCACCTACGGTACCGAAAACTTTCAAAGGTTCATTCTCAGTCTTGGCTTCTTCACCCATAATATTGGGCGTAATATTCTCCACCATGGTCTCGGAATGTATGATCTTGTAGCCGCCACCAGAAAGAGCCTGTAACGTGGTTACAATAATTTGATCAACTGTGTGCCCGGCTTGCTCCAGCGCGTAAATCGGTGTGAGATAGGATTGGATGGAGCAATTGGGTTTGGAAATAACAAAACCATCTCTAAATCCCCTATTTTGCTGCTGAATGGGAATCATATCGGTATGTGAATGATTGATCTCAGGGATAAATATAGGCACATCATCTGTCCAGCGATTGGCTGAGCTATTACTTACAAAGGGATAATCCTGTTTTGCATATTCAAATTCCAGTTTGCGGGTATCATCTTTATCAGGAAGATCCATGGCTGAAAAAACACAAGCTACAGAGTCAGGCATAGCCTTCATATCTCGTACATCCCGAATCGTCAGATTTGCGATGCGACTTGGGATATCATTTTCCGGAAACCAGCGTCCCTCAACAGCTTCGGCATAGGTCTTACCTGCTGATCTGGGTGAGGCCGCTACATCAACAATCTCAAACCAGGGATGATTCGCCAGTAGATTGACATAATTTTGACCCACCATGCCAGTGGCACCCAGGATACTGACGGGAATTTTCTGATTGTTACTCATATCAATAATTCTCTAAAAGAAGGTATCATGCAACACTTGCATGACCTGCGTTACATCGTTTTTTGCCACAACGATGGAAATATTTCGTTCTGATGACCCCTGGGCAATGGCCACTACATTGACTTGAATATCTCCTAGGACACTAAATACTTGGCCAGCTATTCCGGGAATTCGGCGCATATGGTCACCCACCACAGCCACAATACATAATTTGTCCTCGACCATTATCTTGGCGATATGCTTCTGACTTAATTCAGTCTTAAACTCTAGTTCAAGCGCCTTTTTCGCTATCTGTGCATTGTCCGGTTCCACAGCAAAACAGATAGAATGCTCACTGGAGGCCAATGAGATCAGCATGACGCCTACATTTGCATTGGCAATGGTAGTAAATATTCTGCCGGTAAGACCGGTCTTACCAACCATACCACTGCCCTGGATACGAATCAAAGAAATGCTATCCAGACTGGAGATACCTGTGATATATTTATCCGTTTTCCCGCCGATTCGATCAATAGCCGTGCCTGGAAATTCAGGATTAAAGGTATTCTTGATCCGGATTGGAATATCCAGCTGCATGGCGGGCTGGATGGTAGGCGGGAATAGTACCTTCGCCCCAAAGTGGGACATTTCCATGGCTTCTTCATAGGTCATTTCCAATATGGGATGCGCCTTTTCAACCTGTTTTGGGTTGGCGGTCATGATCCCATCAACATCAGTCCATATCTCTATTTCAGCAACCTTGAGTGCAGCACCAATAATGGCAGCCGTAAAATCCGAGCCACTACGTCCCAGAAGTGTGGTTTCACCATCAATGTTCGTGGCAATAAATCCGGTAACGACCTGGACTTTATCACGATTCTTATATCGTTTTCTGATCTTTGAGTTGGTGACTTTGAAATCAACCTCAGCCGAGCCATAGGCGCTATCTGTCCTGATCACTTTCCTGGCGTCCAGATATTCAGCATCAACCCCATTTGAATTCAAATAGGCTGAAATGATCCGCGCTGAGAGGCGTTCGCCATAACTGAGGATCTGATTGAATGATTTTGGAGCAAGATCCTTGACCAGAGAAACACCATAGAGAATATCCGACAATCTTGAGACGTATTTATCAACCACTTTCATGGCATCACGATGTGCATCACCACTAATGAGGGTGTTTACCATGTCCAAATGGATACTGGTGTATTCAGTCAGATCTTGTTTATAGCTAAGATCACCTTTTTCAGCTTTGTGGGCTGCAGCGGTTAAAAGATCCGTTATACCACCAAAGGCCGAGACAACCACGGAGATGTCATCCTTCGCCTTGGCAGCTTTTATGATGTCGGTAACATTTTTAACCAGCTCCGGGGTCTTTATGGATGAGCCACCAAATTTTAGTACTTTCATGATTCTATTTAGGTCCGTACTTCTTTATAGTTAACAATACTAGTTAATAAATCGGCGACGCATATAAGAGATCTAATCGCGCACTAAGGAGGTCGTTGAGGTTCTCGAAACGTTTTATCCTATGTGACAATAATACGGGCTTCGAGAGCCTCAGCCTCCGGTAAAAATAGTCATTTTTATAAATAGTAGCCACCATATTTATTTACGCCAACGACTGCAATCTAAGAGACTGATGTAAGGAAATGACTATATTTAGGCAATCTTCCATGAACCAGGTCAAAATACATGGATTGCATCTTTTGAGTAATTTCACCACGTCCCCCATTACCAACCTCTCTAGCATCAATTTCGCGAATAGGCGTTACCTCGCTGGCAGTTCCAGTAAAGAAGGCCTCATCAGCACTTAAAAGTTGACCCAATGACAAACGACCGACTTTGACTCTGATGCCATTATCACGAGCCAGACCAATGATGGTTTCACGGGTGATTCCCATGAGAATTGAGGAATCCTCTTCATTGGTGTAGATCACGCCATTTTTCACGAGAAAAATATTCTGTCCGGCTCCTTCAGCGATGGTGCCTTCCTGGTTAAGCAGCAGGGCTTCATCAAAACCCTTGGTCTTGGCATCCTGAACAGCCAGCATGGAATTGATATATTGCCCATTGGCCTTCGCTACCGTAGGCAGTGAACTGGAGTGAAACTTCCGCCAGGGTGAAACCGTAATTCTAACCCCTTTTTCAAGAGCTTCCTGTCCCAGATAGGCGCCCCAATCAAATGCCCCAATGGAAAACATAACAGGACAGTCTTTAGGATGAACACCCAGACTATCGTAACCGTAAAAGGTTACCGGTCTGATGTAGCCATTCTCAATGCCGTTTGCTTTGACGATATCAATGCAAGCCTGAACAATCTCTTCCTGTGTGTAAGGCATGTTAATTTGATAGATCTTGGTAGAGGTAAACATGCGTTGTATATGATCTTCAAGTCGAAACAATGCCGGACCATTTTCAGTTTGATAACATTTAATACCTTCAAAAACACCACTCCCATAATGAATACCATGAGACATCACGTGAGTGGTGGCTTGATCCCATGGAACAATTTTTCCGTTAAACCATATTTTTTCGCAATGAGCAGGCATCTCATTCTCCCTCTTTTTGACTATGTAAATTTGTAATGTTCGATTTCATTAATTTATAATTCAAACTATCCACCAGGGCTTGCCAACTGGCTTCAATTATGTTTTCTGAGACTCCAACGGTAGACCAGCTCTCATTTCTATCAGAGCTTTCAACCAATACA
This sequence comes from uncultured Lentisphaeria bacterium, assembly GCA_964578155.1. Classification (GTDB taxonomy): domain Bacteria; phylum Fidelibacterota; class UBA8477; order UBA8477; family JABMPR01; genus JABMPR01. The sequence goes on along the minus strand of CAZOBQ010000077.1, from coordinate 5,603 downwards.
CGTACACCGGCACTGGTTCCATCACGGCCATTCAAGACGCGCACTTTATAATCGGTCAAGTGGACATCCTGAAGTTCAGGATAGAATCTCACCAGAGCCTTCTGTAAGGCTTTGTTCAAGGCGTTTACCGGACCAACACCATCAGCCGCAGTATGCTCAATATCACCATTGACAGCCACTTTCAACATGGCATCGGCTCGATTATGCGAATCTCGTTCATAACTGACGATGACGCGTGAGTCCACGACCTCAAAGAAGGGCGTAAACGTACCCATTTGCTGACGAAGAATCAATTCAAAGGAGGCTTCAGCAGCTTCAAACTGATAACCGCTATGCTCCATTTTCTTAATATGCCTAACTACATCACCGGGTAATCGTTTATCGCCATCGGCCATGGATATATCCAGTTCTTCTGCCTTGTAGCGAATGTTGCTCTGACCGGAAAGATCAGAAATAAGCACTCGCTGATGGCTACCAACAGTGGCAGGATCAATATGCTCATACATCCGGCTGTCCTTCATCACAGCGCTGACATGAATGCCACCTTTATGTGCGAATGCTGAGCGACCCACAAAAGGAGCACGATCATCGGGATTCAAGTTCATGATCTCAAAGACATAGTTCGCCATGGGCGTCATTTGACTCAGATCCACGGCCTGTTTTAATTCGCGCCCAAGCTTCAGGACCAAGTTTGGAATAACGGTACTTAAATTTGCATTTCCGCACCGTTCACCCACACCATTCATAGTGCCTTGGACTTGAGTAGCTCCATTTTGAACGGCAATAATACTATTGGCAGCTGCCATTCCTGAATCATTATGAGCATGAATGCCTATTGGTATGTTGATCTCTGCCATCACCGTCTTGACTGCTGCCGCAACCTCATCTGGCATAGCGCCACCATTGGTATCGCACAGTGCGATAGTCTCCGCACCGCCAGCCTCTGCGGCCTTGATCATCTGCATGGCAAATGATGGGGAATCCTTGTATCCATCGAAGAAATGTTCGGCATCAAATATGACCCGGCGACCTTCAGCGGCGAGGAATGCCACGGATCGTTCAATGAGTTCAGCATTCTCATCAGCACTTAAACCAAGACCCTTCTCAGCATGCAGTCGCCAGGTCTTTCCAAAGATGGAAACTACTTCAGTATCTGCTTTAAGTAAAGCCTGTAAGTTATTATCTGTCTCCACATTATTCAAATCTCGTGCAGTAGAACCAAAGGCACATATCTTGGCTTGTTTTAGCTTGAGCTGCTTGGACCGTTCAAAGAATTCCTGATCTCTTGGATTGCTTCCAGGCCAGCCACCTTCGATAATACTGATGCCAAATTCATCCAAACGTTTGGCGATGTGCAGTTTGTCTTCAACCGATAAATTCACTCCCTCACCCTGGGTACCATCTCTGAGTGTAGAGTCGAATAATTCTATGGCTTGTGTATCATTCATCTTAAGTCACTTCCTTGAATAACCAGGGATAGTTCTGTTTGTGCTGATCTTCAAAATTCCGAATTTTCTCAGCATGATTCAGGGTCAAACCTATCTCATCCAAACCCTTTAATAGGCTTTCTTTCCGATAGGAATCAATCTCAAACCCAATGGTTTTATTATTTGGGGCCAATATGGTCTGTGTCTCCAGATCTACATGGAGGGAATATCCCTCAGAACCCTCAACCGCATTGAATAGCTCATCTATCTGCTCTGCTGACAGGACGATAGGTAATATCCCATTTTTAAAACAATTCGAATAAAATATATCTGCGTAGCTCTCAGCTAGGATCACTTGAAATCCATAGTCTAGAATGGCCCAGGGCGCATGTTCACGACTGGATCCACAGCCAAAATTAGCGCGGGTCAACAGTATGGAGGCACCCTGGTAGCGATCCTGATTTAAAACAAACTCCTGATTGAGAGGACGATTGCTGCAATCTTGACCAGGTTCTCCGTGATCCAGATAGCGCCATTCATCAAACAGATTCGGTCCAAAGCCACTGCGGTGAATGGATTTCAGGAATTGCTTGGGAATAATGGCGTCCGTATCCACATGGGATCTATCTAAGGGAGCGACTAAACCGGTAAATGCTTTATATTTTTCCATCTTAGCTCCCATAAACCTTTGATACATCGACGATCTTGCCTTCAATAGCAGCGGCGGCTGCCATAGCCGGACTCAATAAGTGAGTTCTACCACCCTGCCCCTGACGACCTTCAAAATTTCTATTTGATGTGGAAGCACAGCGCTCACCGGGTTCCAAACGATCCGCATTCATAGCCAAACACATGGAACATCCCGGCTCCCGCCATTCAAAACCGGCATCCAGGAAGATCTTATCCAAACCCTCAATTTCTGCCTGAGCTTTAACCAGGCCAGAGCCTGGAACAACCATGGCCAGCTTGATTGAATCTGCTACCTGTTTTCCTTTGGCTATCTTGGCCGCTTCTCTCAAATCCTCAATCCTGGAATTGGTACATGAACCGATAAAAACTTTATCAAAGTGAATGTCCTGGATTGCCATATCAGGCTCTAAGCCCATGTATTCTAATGCTTTGGTGATTTGATCCGGATTTTGAGCGTAACTAGGATTTGGCACATTGCCATCCACAGGAGCAACCATCTCTGGAGAGGTTCCCCAGGTGACCATGGGCTTGATCTCAGAGGCATCCAAAACAACAACTGAATCATAATTAGCTGCTGCATCAGAATGTAGCGTTTGCCAATGTTTCAAAGCGTCCTGCAAAGCCTCACTCTTTGGCGCAAATGGTCGCACCGAGACATAGTCAATAGTGGTTTGATCCACAGCAACCAGACCAACGCGGGCACCCGCTTCAATGGCCATATTGCAGACTGTCATTCTGCCTTCCATTGACATATCACGTATGACTTCCCCACCGAATTCAATGGCATAGCCTGTTCCACCGGCAGTTCCAATCTTGCCAATAATGGCTAACACCAGATCTTTGGCAGTCACACCTGGCTTGAGCTTTCCATCGGCTCTCACCAGCATATTCTTTGATTTATCCTGAATCAGAGTCTGAGTGGCAAGCACATGCTCCACCTCTGAGGTTCCAATTCCAAAGGCCAGGGCTCCTACTGCACCATGAGTAGCAGTATGTGAATCACCACAGACCACGGTCATACCGGGCAAGGTTATCCCCTGTTCCAGGCCAATCACATGCACGATCCCCTGTCTGGAATCCGTCATATCAAAGTTGGTAATTCCCAGACTGGCCGTATTCTTGGCCAAAGTTTCAACCTGAAGCTTGGCTACAGGGTCTGTGATTCCCTGCTCACGATCCTTGGTAGGAATATTATGATCTGGAACAGCCACATTGGCACTGACACGCCAGGGCTGTCTCTCACTCAGTCTCAATCCCTCAAACGCTTGTGGAGATGTCACTTCGTGGATCAATTGCCGGTCGATATACAGCAGACTGGTTCCGTTCTCATCTTGACGGACCTCATGCATATCCCAGAGTTTATCATAAAGTGTTTTGGCACTCATTAGATGCGTTCTTTCACATTTATTGACTCCACCTGGGGAGTGTCTTTTTGCTTCTCGTACTGATTCAATGCTTCTAGATAAGCCTTTGCACTGGCTTCTATGGTATCTGTGGATACACCACGACCTGCATAGGTTACACCTCTATGTTTAAGTCGCAATGTCACCTCACCCTGGGCACTTTTGCCGCCGGTGATTGAGCGAACCTGATAATGCTCCAGATTGAAATCATCTTTAATGTCCAGAGCACGTTTAATAGCTCTGAAACAAGCTGCAACTGGTCCATCATCTGTGGCTGAGTCTTCGAATACTTCATCTCCTGCTGCAATTCGGACGATGGCTACAGGGATCGTGGTGGTTCCTAAATTAACATGGAGATAGTCCAATTTGTAGAAACTGTCATCGGTTTCCAAGACATCACCCATGATGGCCCGGAGATCCTCATCAAATATTTCTGTTTTCTTATCAGCCAGCTTAAGAAATTCCTCATAAACCCGGTCCAAATGACTTTTATCCAGAGTATAACCAAGAGCTTTCAAGCGAACTTTAAGTCCATGCCGACCGGAACTTCGTCCCAGAATGATCTTGCTATCTGAGATACCCACAGCTTCAGGGCTGATTATTTCATAGGTGTCCCGATTTTTAAGCATGCCATCCTGATGAATTCCGGATTCATGGGCAAAAGCATTCTCACCTACAATAGCTTTATTGGGCTGGACCAACATACCGGTATAACTGGATACCATGCGACTGGTATTCATAATTTCATTAGTATTGATATCGGTTTTGCAGTCCCAAAGGTCCGGTCTGACCTTCAAGGCCATGACAATTTCCTCAAGAGAGGCGTTTCCTGCCCGTTCACCGATCCCATTAATGGTACACTCTACCTGTCGGGCTCCATTGGCCACAGCAGTCAATGAATTCGCCACTGCAAGCCCCAGATCATTGTGACAGTGGACACTGATCACAGCATGATTGATATTTGGCACCCGTTGTTTCAGTTGAGCGATCTTCTCACCAAATTCTCCTGGCCAGGTATAACCTGTGGTATCAGGGATATTCACAGTAGTAGCACCGGCAGTAATGACAGCTTCTATAATTTCTACCAGATAATTAATATCTGTACGACCCGCATCTTCGGGCGAAAATTCGATATCATTAGTGAATGTCTTGGCATAAGCGACAGCATCACAGGCCATCTGGATCACCTTCGATCGTTTTGCCGGTAAATCCTTACCATAGCGATCATCTCCAAATTTCTGTGTGATATGAATATCTGAGGTACCCATAAAGGTATGGATCCGATAGTCACCAGCATCCCTAAGCGCTTTCTGAACGGCATCAATATCACCTTCCAGCGCTCGGGCCAAACCAGTTACGGTGGCATTCACTTCACCGCCAATACGACTCACAGCCTCAAACTGCGCTGGAGATGAGACTGGAAAGCCAGCCTCGATAACATCCACACCCAGCTTATCAAGCTGACGGGCAATCTCCACTTTCTCATAAAGATTCAGAGAGGCGCCTGGTGATTGTTCTCCATCACGCAAGGTGGTGTCAAATATGATAATCTTGTCTTTCATAATTTCATTCGTCCAATCAACTGGTGGTTTTATTATTAGTCTTTCTGATTTGTCTACGAGGCATAGCTCGTCTTCCTGAGGCTCTCGAAGGAGAGAGCGGAACCGAAGTGCTCAGGAAGACTTGCCCAGGTGTCTTTCTGAACGTGCGCAGCAAAGTGAAGAATCTCCGATCCATATCAAATTTGAGATCCTTCGTTTCACTCAGGATGACGCTAAAAAGAGTATTTCCCGAGGAGGGTATTTGAGTCACTATCATGACAGCATTCCTGACTCAAGTTTAGCTATTAAAAGTTCACTCATCTCACTGGTGGAGACCAATTTGTCACCGGCCTGATGGAGTTCTGTTGTCCGGTATCCTTCTTCCAGGAGTTCACTGACTCCCTCCATTAATACCCTACCTGCTCTGGGCATTTCCAGAGTGTAATTGAGCATCATGGCTACGGAAAGGATCATGGCCAATGGGTTGGCTTTGTTTTGTCCGGCAATATCGGGCGCTGAACCGTGAACAGGCTCATACAATG
>CAZOBQ010000076.1:0-11911 GCA_964578155.1 uncultured Lentisphaeria bacterium | reverse complement strand
AAAGTTATAAACAACAAATAACCTATGTCACAGACAGACCTGGACATGACCTTCGTTATGCCATGGATATCAGTAAAATCAGGTCAGAATTAGGTTGGAATCCAAAAAATAGCTTTGCGTCTGGCTTAAAACAGACCATTGAATGGTATTTGGAGAATAGAGTCTGGTGGGAAGCGCTTCAGCAGAAAAAAATATATGAACAGGAAAGATTGGGGAAGCAAGCATGAAGGGTATCATTTTAGCAGGTGGAGCAGGAACAAGGTTACACCCACTTACCAGGGTGGTTTCCAAACAACTCTTGCCAATCTATAATAAACCAATGATCTACTATCCTCTCTCCACGCTCTTGCTGGCGGGAATAAAAGAGATTCTGGTCATATCAACACCTAGTGACTTGCCTCGTTTTGAAGAACTATTAGGTGATGGAAGCCGATTCGGTGCAAAATTTTCTTATAAAGAGCAACCCAGTCCTGATGGTTTGGCTCAGGCTTTTATTCTAGGTGCAGAATTTATTGGTGATGATGATGTCTGTTTAATCTTGGGAGATAACATCTTTTTTGGGCATGGACTGATTGATATGCTAAAAGAGAGTTCTCGTATTGTTGAAGAAGAGAAAGATGCTGTTGTTTTTGCGTATCATGTTGATGATCCTCAACGCTATGGGGTGGTGGAGTTTGAAGACTCTGGGAGAGCTCTATCCATAGAAGAGAAGCCGGATGAACCTAAAAGTAATTATGCCGTTGTGGGACTCTACTTTTACCCCAATTCAGTGGTAAAAGTCGCCAGCGAAATTAAACCCTCAGCCAGAGGTGAATTGGAAATTACAGGCGTTAATCAACATTATTTAGATGCCAACATTTTGAAGGTAAAGATCATGCAGCGCGGTTTTGCCTGGTTGGACACTGGAACATTTGATTCCCTGCTGGAAGCATCACAGTTTGTGCAAACGCTGGAACGACGACAGGGCTTAAAAATAGCTGACATTGAAGAATTTGAGGGTTAAGGCCTAGATGAAATTCAAATTCACACCCATGCAAATACCTGAGGTTCTGTTAATCGAGCCCACAGTTTTTGGTGATGCCAGGGGCTACTTTAAAGAGAGCTATCAGCAAGAGGAATTTGATAAATTTCTTGGAGATCTCCGCTTCGTACAGGATAATGAGTCCAAATCCAGCTATGGTGTGCTAAGGGGTTTGCACTATCAGCAGGAACCTTATGCACAGTCCAAATTAATTCGAGTAATCCAGGGCTCTATCTGGGATGTGGCAATTGATATGCGATCAACTTCATCAACCTATAAACAATTTGTGTTTGCCGAACTAAGTGGTGAAAACCACATGCAATTATTTATCCCTCAAGGCTTTGCTCATGGATTTATTGTCACCAGTGAATCAGCCATTGTTCAATATAAAACTGACAGCTATTATCATCCTGAATCCGAAGTAGGGATCCATTCATATGATCCTACCCTGAATATTCCCTGGCCACTGAAGAAGAGTGACCATTTGTTGTCTGGTAAAGATCAAAAATTGCCTTTTTTATCCAGCATGAATCTTGGTCAATAACGGATACATCTGCAGGAGATCTGCTAATGTCTAATCTAACATATCATCCTCAGTCGGTCTCTCTTACTGATAGAGAAGAACAGAATGGGCATAAATCAGCCGTTTTATGGTTTACCGGCCTTTCTGGATCTGGGAAATCGACTCTGGCCATGGCGCTGCAGGAAGCATTATTTAAGCTGAACTGTCAGGTGACGACCCTGGATGGGGATAATGTTCGTCACGGGCTCAACGCTGGCCTGGGATTTACGAGAGATGATCGCATTGAAAATTTACGGCGTGTTGCAGAAGTCTCGAAATTATTTGCTGATTCAGGATTTATTGTTCTCACTTCATTTATTTCTCCTTATAAGGAGGAAAGGGCTAGAGCCAAAAGTATTATCAGTCCACTGAACTTTTTTGAGATCTATGTGGATGTAGATTTGGAAACAGCTGAATCCCGTGATCCAAAAGGACTTTACAAAAAAGCCAGGCGGGGAGAGATCGCAAATTTTACTGGAATAGATTCACCATACGAAATTCCTGAAATCCCTGACTTGAAAATCGATAATAATGGTCAGGATGTTCAACGAGGCGTTGAACAGATATTAACCTTTCTAAAACAACAGCAAATTATTTCTTAAAATATATAGTACTAATAAGTGGTAGATTATGAAAACAACTGAATCGTATAAACTTACTCATCTAGAAGAATTAGAAGCAGAGAGTATTCACATCATCCGTGAGGTTGCTGCTGAATTTGAAAACCCCGTGATGATGTACTCCATTGGGAAGGATTCTTCTGTCATGGTTAAATTAGCTCAAAAGGCTTTTGCCCCAGGTAAGATCCCATTCCCTTTGCTCCATGTGGATTCTCATTGGAAATTTCGTGAAATGATCAGTTTTCGAGATTCATTTTGTGAAGAGAATAATATTAACCTCATTGTTCATAAAAATGAGGAAGGTGTTAAAAATGGAATTGGCCCATTTACTCATGGCAGCAAAGTCCATACAGACACAATGAAGACTCAGGCGCTCTTACAGGCCCTAGACCATCATCAATATGATGCCGCTTTCGGAGGGGCCCGCCGCGATGAAGAAAAATCGCGGGCTAAAGAACGCATATTCTCATTTAGAGACCGTTTTCACCAATGGGACCCAAAGAATCAACGGCCAGAGCTTTGGAATCTTTACAATACAGAAGTTCATAAAGGTGAGAGTATTCGTGTATTTCCCATCTCAAACTGGACTGAGCTGGATGTTTGGCAATATATACGGAAAGAGGTTATCCCTATCGTTCCTCTTTATTTTGCAAAACCCAGGGAAGTGGTTGATCTAGATGGCCAGCTCATCATGGTCGATGATGACCGGATGCCATCGGAGTTAATGGCGAAGAAAGAGATTAGAACAGTCCGTTTTAGAACATTGGGCTGTTATCCACTAACTGGAGCTGTTGAATCTAAGGCTGATACAATTGAGAAGATCATTGAAGAAATGATGACGGAGACAAAGTCTGAACGTACCACCCGGGTGATTGATTTTGATCAGGATGGATCCATGGAACAGAAGAAGCGTGAGGGGTATTTCTAAGTGATTAGTGAACAAACATTAGGCATTGAAGAATTCCTGGCTCAAGACGAAAAAAAGGATCTACTAAGGCTGCTAACAGCTGGCTCTGTAGATGATGGCAAATCAACCCTGATTGGTCGCTTACTTCATGATTCTAAAAGGTTATATGATGACCAATTAGACTCGCTGAAACGAGATTCTAAGCGCGTAGGTAATGCCGGTGAAGAGATTGACTATGCTTTGCTATTAGATGGTTTGAAAGCTGAAAGAGAGCAAGGAATTACCATCGATGTGGCCTACCGCTATTTCTCCACATCAAAAAGAAAATTCATTATCGCTGATACTCCGGGACATGAGCAATATACCCGGAATATGGTTACAGGAGCATCGACAGCGCATTTGGCCATTGTTCTAATCGATGCTCGTAAGGGAGTAATCACTCAAACAAAGAGACATTCATTTCTAATCTCGCTGCTTGGTATCAAGCATGTTATTGTAGCGGTTAACAAGATGGATCTGGTAGATTATGATCAGTCTGTTTTTGATCAAATTAGATCGGACTATCTGGAATTTACGACTCGTCTAAATATTGCTGATATCCGGTTTATTCCTCTTTCTGCCTTGAAGGGTGACAATATTGTCAACTCTGGTGACAATATGCCGTGGTATCAGGGCCCAAGTATTATGAATCTTCTGGAAACCATCCATGTTTCTGCCGATAGAAATTTTGTTGATCTTAGGTTTCCTATTCAATATGTCTCGAGACCGGATCTTAATTTCAGAGGTTATGCTGGTCGTGTTGCATCAGGTGTTCTTCGTAAAGGAGAAAAGGTTGTTGCATTACCATCAGGGAAATCCAGTACCGTGACACAAATCGAGACCTCTGGGAATCAGGTCAATTTTGCATTTCCTCCACAAAGTGTCATGGTGACTCTGGAAGATGAAATTGATATTAGTCGCGGGGATATGTTGGTTCGACAGAATAACCAACCCCATATGGGTCGCCATTTTGAAGCCATGCTGGTCTGGATGGATGAAACAGATATGGACCCCAAACAGCAATTCATTATTAAGCATACATCTCAGCGAGTCAAAGCTAGAATTGATGAAGTCAGATATGAGATTGACGTAAATACCACTCATAGATCTGAGACATCAAATCTGAAACTGAATCAAATTGGCAGGGTCGTCTTGACGACTTCTCGTCCACTCTTGTTTGACAGCTATAGCAAAAACCGACAAACTGGAAGCTTTATTCTCATTGATCCTGTAAGCAACAATACAACCGCCGTGGGAATGATTGTAGACAGAGTTGATTCAGAACAATTGCCATCCCGTATCACTCCTCACTCGAGCGATGTGTTGGATAGAAGCATAATTTCTCAGGCAGATAGGGAAAAACAGTTGGACCAGAAGGCACAAACCTACTGGATCACTGGCTTGCATGCTTCAGGGAAAAATGAGCTGGCCTACAAGCTAGAGAAAACCCTATTTGATCAAGGGAAAACAGTGATTGTCCTGGATGGAAACCAATTACGTACCCGTCTTAACCAGGAGCTTGGATTTAATAAAGCGGATCGGGATGAAAATATCCGAAGAGTTGCTGAAATAGCCAAGCTGTTGAATGATCAGGGTTTGGTAGTGATAGCCGTATTCCTATCGCCTGACAGTGACACAAGGACCCAAGTTCGAGAAATGATTGGTGACGATCGTTTTAAGGAAATCTTTGTAAATACGCCACTAGAAGTTTGTAGGAAGAGGGATAAAAAAGGGCTTTATCAAAAGGCTGATGAGGGCAAGATACAACATTTCCCAGGGGTTGACATGGAATATGAGACTGGTACGGCAGATATAGAAATTAGCGACATCGAGAGTGTGGATATTTCTGATTTGATCTAAAAAATGTCTGCCGAGATAAATGAATATCAATTTTTCATCTTTTGGCTTAACTTCTGACATGATTCAACGTGTTCATAAACTTCTGTTAGACAGGCAATTACCGGCTGAGAAACAAAAGTCATTTACCAGTTCCAGGTTCACTTCATACCTATTTCTCCTCGTGTTTTACCTTACAATTATATCTTTCCTTATTTCATGTCTAACATGTGGTGTCAACGTAGAAGATCCAACGCCTCCATCAAAACCACAATGGATAGAGAAATCTGATCTGGATGCCTGGCCTGAACGTGGGATAGATGCGCATGAATCGGTTGGGATATACTTGGAATGGGGATTCGCTCCAGATGAGGATATCATGGCCTATAATCTGTATCGAGCGACCTGGTTCGATGCCCAGGATAGCTTGGGTGACTATTCACTCATTACCCGTATGGAAACTGAATCTTTACTTAAACATGAGTATATAGATAGACAGGTTAGTACAGGGAGTAAATATTTTTACAAGCTGAATGCTGAAGATGCATCAAACAACATAAGTGAATATTCTGATTCAACTTATTACACTTTAGCTACTCAGATTTCCAGCGAATATTTGACTCCAAATGGAAGGACAGTTACCTTGGGTTCTGACAGGACGCTTACATGGGTAGCGATAATACAGATTGATTTAAAAGATTTTTACCTAACCTTACTTTCAGATGAAAATGAATTAATGACAAGGATATTTAGGGCACCCACCAATTATACCGGGTTGAAAGAAAAATATGTCATCCCAGATAGCATAGCATTAGTACCTGGAACAGTTTATCAATGGCGAATTGATATTGAAACGGCAGATGAATATTCCAGTTCTGAATCCCCATGGGCTCCTTTTTTGTACGCTGGGGAGTAATAGAGTACTGAATATTCAGCTTTAACAATGTAAACGACATCTAAGAAAAAAATATGTTCGACCGACTCCATCGGTTAAATTTTCATGCAATAGGATAAATTAATATAGCTACCTGAGAAGAATCGCAGGAACTATGTACATATTTATAGTTCCATAATATTTAGCACGATTAAAACAAGCATCAGAAAAGACAATTATGGATAAGATGAGCTACAAATTATTGAAAAGCAATGAAGCCTCCCGAGAGGGAGAAATCGACATCAAGGAAATATGGCGAATTATTCGAAGCCATAGGAAAGCAATATCCTTGATATTTGTGGTTATAATCTTGCTCACTCTCTATAACACATCTACTACACAACCCGTTTACAACGCAACGACTGCAGTGATGATCAAACAGACAACCAATAACCCAACATCCTTTGTTTTTGATTTTGGTAATGGGGGCTCCCAGCAGAGATTGCAAAATGAGATAGAAATGCTGAACAGCTATCATCTTCATGATAAAGTGGTTCAGTCATTAATAGATGATAAAAGTGCTGACAGATTAGCTTTATTTGGCACACGTCCAGTGAGTAGGCGGTACAGATTGTTTAGCGGTTTTTCTGAATGGGTAGGGAGAACTAAAAAACCTTCTGCAGGTATTGATCAATTAACAAAGAATCATATATCAAATATCATTGAGAAGTCCAGAAGATCTACCAGAGTGTCCAAGGTCCGTGAAGCTGATGTTCTTAAAATAACAGTCAATTCTACAGACCCAGCTGAAGCAGTGTTCCTTGCCAATCGTATATCTAATATTTATAGAAACATTGATTTAGCCGGTGGTCAAGGTGAACTTCATTTTGTCCTAACTTTTCTTGATAGTCAAATTACCCAGAATCAACGTCGCTTAGTTGACATTGAAAATGAGCTGAAGCAATTTCAATCAGATCATCTTATTTACTCACTTGATGGAAGTGCTGATTATTTGCTAGCAGACCTGACAGAATATGAAAGTACATACTATATCAATGTTGCAGAGTTAGAAGTCGCCCAGGGAAGAGTCAATTATTTAAAGGCTCAACTCTCTGAAAGTGAAAAAGCACTCATGGAAGAGATTACAAATACCAATAATCCCATGATCGTCGCATTAAGAGGCAGGATTGCTGAATTAGAGGCACATAAGATTCAGCAGATGGTAGACGAGGGCTGGAATGATCAATCAATGCAGGCTAAAGATTTCAATCGTCGTATTACAGATATGAAAGCAAGACTCACGGATATTACAGAATCACTCATCCTGTCTGGGTGGAGTGAGGAAGATCCTTTTGCAGCCTCTCAACAGATATTTAATCGAATTGTTGAGCAAGAGGTCGAGGTTCGTTCAGCTAGGTCACGTGCAATTGAGTATAAGAAGCTTGTTGATATGCTCTCTAGCAGATTAAAAGAACTCCCGGACAAGACCCTTAAATATGCCCGTCTTGAGAGGGAATTGCGACTGACAGAGAAGTTGTACCTTACCATGAAACAAAAACATGAAGAATCAAGAATTACTGAAGCTGGCCAAAGAGGGAAAGTTAGAATACTAGATCCTGCAGTTACAGCCAACAAAATAAAACCCAATAAGCAGAATGATCTCATGGTTGGTATCTTTCTGGCTCTTGGGCTGGGGCTAGGCTATGCTTTTCTCCGAGAATTCCTTGATAGTACTATTAAGGCTGTGGAGCAGTTGGAGCGGAAAGGTTTGGTTGTTCTTGGCATTATCCCAGACATGTTTCAAAAAGGTGGGAGCCAGACAGGTGCTCCATCCAAGGGTGGACCAAATTTCCAGCGTAGACTCATCACACACGATGATCCAAAATCTCCAATATCTGAGAGCTTTCGTTCACTTCGAACGAATGTTAACTACGCGTCGCCTGACAAGAAAATTAAAAGCTTAGTTATTTCCAGCCCTCAACCCGGGGAAGGAAAATCCACAACAACCGCTAATTTGGCCATTGCCTTTGCACAGCTTCGTAAAAAGACGATTCTTATTGATGCTGATTTAAGGAAGCCAGTACAACACAATGTTTTTGACCAACCTCGAGGCCCCGGTCTCTCTGAATATTTGATTGGTGAGATTGACGATATTAATTCTATCATTCACCCTACTGAAATTGAAAACCTGTACCTCATTACAGCTGGTGGCTTGCCCCCTAATCCCTCCGAGTTATTGGGCTCAAATAATATGGCTGAGCTGGTCTCCCGTCTTGAAAAAGACTGGGAAATGATCCTTTTTGACTCACCACCAATTGTCGCCGTTACTGATGCTTCTCTCATATCAGCAGAAACAGATGGTATTGCAATGGTGGTCAAAGCCGGTGTTACACATCGAGCAGCTGTGGATCGAGCCTTAGATACTATTAAAAATGTAAAATCATCACTTGTCGGTGTTATTCTTAATAGTGTCAATCCTGAGACCCTTGGTGGCAAATACTCTTACTATTACTCGTATTATCAATATTATTACCATTCAGAGGATGGAACCAAAAAGCGTAAAGCTGAGAACCCTCAAAAGAAAGGTTTGAAGAACTTCTTTTCTTCATAAGAGACACGTCCGTATTGAGGTGCTATGGAGCACTGTAAAGCCTTAAATAACTTGTAATAAACTCATTATTGAGTAAATTATTTACACAATAAGAGGTAAGTAATATTGCTCGAATCCTTAATTACATCCAAAACTAGATTAAAACTACTGCTTAAGTTTTTTTTGAATCCCGGCACTAAAGCCTATCTGCGTGAGATCGCAGCTGAATTTGGCGAATCAAGTAATGCCATTAGAGTAGAGTTGAATAGACTTTCTAAAGCTAAGCTTCTTAAGTCAGAGCCAGCAGGGCGCACCATTGAGTATCAGGCAAATAGTGACCATCCCCTTTATGGTGATATAAAAAATATCGTTAAAAAATATGTAGGTCTTGACCAACTTGTGGAAAATATTTTTGATGAGCTGGGTGGCGTGGAAAGAGCATTTATTACGGGTGACTATGCTAGAGGAATAGATTCTGGTCTGATTGATCTTGTGCTGGTTGGAAAAATAGATAACGAGCTTCTTGAGCGACTTACCCAAAAAACTGAAGCACTTATCAAGCGAAAAATCCGCTTGCTAGTTTTGAATCACAAGGAATTCAAAACTCTAGGGGATCGATTACTTAAAGAGAAGATACTTTTACTTTGGGTAGGGGATGAGAATGTAAAGCTAAAAACAAAATCAGGAGAAGCTCCCTCATCACCGGAGCTGAACTCATAGTTCGATGGCTACTACATGACCGACACGACGACCATAAAAAGTAACCGTAAGCAGTGGTATGCCCTACAGGTGAGGTCAAGACACGAGAAGAATGTCTTTCAATTGCTGACCAGGAATGGTCAGTCCGTCTCTTTGCCCCTGATAAATACTTGGCGTCAGTGGAGCGACCGGAAAAAGAAAGTTCAATTGCCCTTATTCCGTGGTTATGTCTTCGTTGAAATGAACTATGAGAGTGACAGGTTTGAAATACTGAATGTTCCAGGGGCTGTCAGGTTTGTAGCGTTGAATGGACACCCCACACCAATACCTGCAAAGCAGATGTATTGGTTGGATATCATTATGCAAGAAGAGGTAGTCACACCCCAATTGGAATACCCGCAGGGATCCACCGTTCAAGTCATTCATGGTCCCCTTAGGGGTCTTGAAGGACAGGTCGTTCATGAGAAATCTTGTTCACGGCTAGTGGTATGGTTTGAAGCCATTATGCAAGGGTTGGCTGTTGATATTGACACAGCATATTTAAAACCTCAATCTGAAAAAATGCAGATTGGGAACATGACTTAAATTTCCGATAGCTGGTTTGCTTTCGGTAAGATTGATATGCCCGCTTAGTCCGTTAATGGGGCTGAGAGGGCGGAGCCGTATCAGGAAGCGCTATATGAAATGGACCAATAGATTATGTCACAAAAAAAAATAATTACAACAATTAAACCTCATGCTGGTTGGCAATTGCTTGATTGGAATGAGCTCCTGCAGTATAAAGATTTGCTCTATTTTATGGTTAAGCGTGAAATCACGGTTCTCTATAAACAAACCATTCTTGGCCTGTCATGGGCTATTATACGTCCTGTTCTTTCGATGGTAATCTTTTCTGTGATATTTGGTAAACTGGCTAACATCCCTAGTGATGGAATTCCTTACCCAGTGTTCTCCTATACTGCATTGGTGCCTTGGTTGTATTTTTCAACGGCCATGAATCGATCGACCCAAAGTCTGTTAGGTGGAGCAAATATTTTTACAAAAGTGTATTTCCCCAGAATAATCATCCCCTTAACTCCCGTTATTGCTGGGCTAGTTGATTTTATTATAGCAATGACGATTGTTGGTGTACTTATGGCTTATTACTCAATTGCCCCAACACCAAATATCTTCTGGTTGCCAATCTTGGTCGTAATAATGGTGACGACATCTGCTGGCATAGGTATGTGGCTTTCTTCATTGGCAATCCAATACCGAGATGTTAAGTTTGCAACGCAATTTTTATCCCAATTGCTTATGTATGCAGCTCCTGTTGTGTGGCCAATCTCTCTTGTTGGTGATAAATTTGGATCGACAGCTCAGCTACTCTACGGCCTGTATCCCATGGTAGGAGTCATTGAGGGATTTAGGTCATCCTTGCTGGGACAGAACCCGATGCCTTGGGACTTGATCGGAATGGGTTCAATTTCTGGGATAATCTTGTTTGTGTCAGGCGCTTTATATTTCAAAAAGAAAGAGCACATCTTTGCTGATGTTGCCTAATGTCATCGATAATCTAAGGAAATATGAACGGTCTTAAGACATTATTATTCGGTGAGGATTTAACCACATGTGTCTGTCAAAATCATAGATATGATGAGAACTGTAGCCGTAAAGATCAATGGTTGCCTTTCCCGAAGGGATATAAATATTTGTTAGCTACAAAATTTAGACAACTCTCAGAATTTTCAATGGACATATCTGAAGCACCATCAGGATATAATAAGGTTTAATGATGATCATGACTATTAACTCTCAGCTAAATATTCTTGACTACATTCAATGAACGACATAGCTATTAAAGTAAGTAATATCTCTAAGCGTTATCGCATAGGGTTACAGGAAAAAGCTCATGATACGCTGGGTAGTGCATTTGCTTCCTGGGTAAAATCACCAATTAGAAATTTCAGGCGTGTTCAAAAATTAAGCAAGTTTAGAAATGATATCGGGGATGATATTTTCTGGGCTGTTAAGGATGTCTCCTTTGAAGTTAAGCGGGGTGAAGTACTGGGAATCATTGGGAAAAATGGTGCTGGTAAAAGCACTCTCCTGAAAATCCTGGCCAGGATAACCGATCCTACTTCTGGAGTTGCTGAAATCAATGGTCGTATAGGTAGTTTGCTAGAAGTTGGAACTGGGTTTCATCCAGAACTGACGGGCAGGGAGAATGTATATTTAAATGGTACCATTCTTGGAATGACAAAACGTGAGATTGAAAATAAGTTTAAAGAGATAGTCGATTTCTCTGGGATTGAAAAATTTATTGATACTCCTGTAAAACGCTACTCCAGCGGAATGAGGGTTCGTCTAGCATTTGCTGTTGCCGCTCATCTCGAACCCGAGATTTTATTGATAGATGAAGTGCTTGCTGTTGGTGATATTGAGTTCCAGAAAAAATGCATTGGAAAAATGGGTAGTATAGCTGGTGAAGGAAGAACGGTTATATTTGTAACCCACAGTATGTCAGCATTGGCATCTTTGTGTCCCAGAACTCTCTTGCTTGATGGTGGAAACTTAATTAGTGAAGGTCCCACAGAGGCAATCATTCAAAAATATCTCTCCTTCAACGCAGATCAGGGAGTAGAGGGGCGAGGTAAAAAAATGTACAGGGACGAAGTATCAGAGGACGGTCGGTTTCTTATGCATGCAATTAGCACATTAGATGCTGGAGGAGAAATTAGAGATGAATTTAAGAACACCGAGACTATTTATGTTGAGTTAGAG
>CAZOBQ010000075.1:0-12181 GCA_964578155.1 uncultured Lentisphaeria bacterium | reverse complement strand
ATTTGCATGGGCGTATTGGATATATTTAACATGCTAAAAAAATTACATCGCGGTACACTCGGTTTTGCTCTTGGCTTCTTACTGTTCTTTGGAAACAATTCTGAGCTTTCTGCTCAATGTGTTTCAACAGGCAACAGTACTGATGGATACTATACTGGAGTCCGGCAAGTCATATTTAACACCATTGATAACTCAACAATTCTTGAAGACAATGCTTATTCCGATTTTACCGGAATCTCAACAACAGTTGCACAGAACTCTACGTATGACTTAAGCGTCTATGTGAACACCGATGGTAATTATACGGTCAATACAATGGTATGGATTGACTGGAACCAGGACTCAGATTTCGCCGATGCCAATGAGTCATATGTTCTCGGAACAGCCACCAATGTTGTAGCCAGTCTGACGAGTGCATCCCCTTATTCAGTAGCAATACCTGGAACCGCAACTCTGGGTACTACTACCATGCGTATTTCTACAAAATGGAATGCCTACCCAACAAGCTGTGAAAACGGTTTTGATGGTGAGGTAGAAGATTACAGTATTAATGTGGTAGGTCCAGAAATAAACATTCAGGGAAACTTAGTTGATATACTGGATGGTGATATCACACCTAGCACTGCTGATGATACGGACTTTGGACCTGTCTATACCCTCGCTGGCTCAGCAACACATCAATTCACAATCTTTAATAATGGTGGTGGAGACCTGTTGTTGAACGGCGCTCCTCTGGTCACAATAACCGGCACCCATGCTGCGGAATTTTCTGTCACAAGCCAACCGGGAAACACAATTATTGGAAGTGGTGGTAGTGAAGTTTTTGTCGTTGATTTTGACCCGGCAGATATTGGTGTTCGCAGTGCTACTATCTCCATCGCAAGTACCGATTTAGATGAAAATCCTTATACATTTGACATTCAGGGAACTGGTTCAGGACCACCCGAAATGGACGTTTCTGGGATTGGCACGTCTATCTTTGATGGTGATACGTCTCCGAGTGTAACTGATGACACTTATTTTGGTTCGACGGATATTGTCACCGGATTTGTGGATCATACCTTTACTATTTCTAACACGGGAAGTAGCGGTCTTGCCTTAAGTGGGGTTCCTTCTGTATTGTTGTCAGGCACACATGCTGCTGACTTCTCCATCACTACTCAACCTTCAACCAGTATCAGTGCAAGTGGAGGAACATCGGTTTTTGTCGTCCGGTTTGATCCAAGTCTTTCAGGGATCAGGTCAGCCACGATTTCAATTTTAAATAATGACCCAGACGAAAGCCCCTACACATTTGACATCCAGGGCACCGGCTCAGCCACACCAGAAATGGATATTACTGGAAGTAGTATCTCAATTGCCGATGGTACAGCTTCAACATCAACATCGGATGGTTCTGATTTTGGTGACACAGACATTAACACTGGCTCAAAAGTACATACTTTTTCAGTCGAGAACTCTGGTTCTGGTGACTTAACACTCTCAGGGTCCCCACGCGTTTATGTTTTTGGAGACCACGCTTCAGATTTCATTGTCAGTCAACAACCTGCTTCAGCCACAGTCGCAGCACAAGGTGGTGTCCAAACCTTTCAAATTACTTTTGATCCTCCGATTACCGGCTTGCGACAGGCGACGGTTTCCATTACGAACGATGATGCTGACGAAAGCCCTTATACTTTCGCAATTCAGGGCACGGGAACGATCAACCCTGAAATAGACATTCAGGGAAATGGCGTTTCTATTGCTAGTGGTGACAATACACCTTCTATTGCTGATTCAACGGACGTTGATTCGTCACTTGTGGGTGGAGCCACACATTATATTACATATACTATTTATAATACTGGACCCGCACCGCTAAACCTCACTGGATCCTGGCCACTTGTTTCAATTAGTGGTGTTCATGCTGGCGATTTTAGCATTGCTAATGCGCCTGCCAGTATTATTGCTGCTGATGACTCCACAACATTTCAGCTTGCCTTTGACCCGCTTACTGCTGGGACTCGTTCAGCCACATTGACTATTGACAATAATGACCTGGATGAAGTTAGCTATACTTTTGATATTCAAGGTACCGGTGTTGTCGGTACTGCCACGCTTTGTGAGATTGATGTTCAGGGCAATCTAACGCTAATTCCTTCCAGTGATAGCACCCCAAGTACATCGGATGGAACCGATTTTGGCTCAGTTTCCTACACAGGCGGCACACTTTCCCAAACCTTTATGGTTGGCAATACAGGGACTGAAGACCTCATTTTAACCAGCTCTCCCTTTGTAAGTATTTCTGGGGCACACGCCTCTGATTTTTCCATCACTCTCCAGCCAAGTTCTCCAGTTGCACCTGCTGGAAGTGTTCCTTTTAATGTTTCATTTAACCCTTCTGCCCCCGGGGTTAGAACCGCTCAAATCAGCATTGAACACAATGATGGCGACGATGGGGAAAACCCATACACCTTTACTATCCAGGGGTTTGGCCTATCCTATCCTGAGATAGAGGTGCAAGGTGATGGCTTTGTGATTAATAGTGGAGATATTACACCGAGCGTTCTGGACAGTACTGACTTTGGCGAAATCACCCCCTGGCTTGGACAGGCTTATGTTACGTATACCATCTATAACACGGGTGATTCAACTCTTGATCTTACAGGAAGCCCCTTGGTTGAACTGGGCGGAGATGCCACCTCAGAATTCGTGGTTACCAGCATGCCCACTTCAAGTATTTCTGCTGGCGGAAGCTCTGATTTCACAGTTCGGTTTGATCCAGGACAAATAGGCACCCGAAATGTTTCGGTTTCTATTGAGAATACAGACAGCAATGAATCACCATATACTTTCTGGTTAACTGGAACTGGGGCAGGTATCGAAGAACCATTCCCCTGCATATCAAGATTCTTCCACATCTATGGTGATGATGGTGTCGTGGCGTTTATGGATGCCACGGTCAATCCTTATGCCTACACAACGATGACAACTGTCGGGTATCATATTAATGGTGTGGGATACAATATCGAGGATGGTTTGCTCTACGCTTTCGAGCAAGATGCTGATGTGCCCGGTGATAACATCATTCGCATCGATGGAAACCTAAACGTTGATGTATTAAACGCTGTAACCATACCATTTTTATCCTGGCGAGCTGATTTCGATGTATCTGGTGACATGTATTTCTGGAATTCAACTGGTACTCAGATGGGAATTTTCGATGCCAGCGAAGGAACTGTCACAACCGTGAACACATCCGGTGCTGCCTGGGTGCCCATTGATATGGCGTATCTGGATGCTGATGGAAATTTTTACGGAATGCATGGTGATTTACTTTATCAATACAACCCCATCACACACGTTGTTTCTACCGTTACCATTACGGGAAGACTGGCTGATGATTACCTCAACAGTATTAATAGCGCCTACTATGGTGCTGCCTGGTCCTCGGACGAAGGTTACATTTTTACCACCAACAGCCAAAGCGGCCGAATGTACAAAATCTCTACTTCTGGGTTCAGTATCTATGTCGGTTTAGGCGAGGCTAATTTAAACAAGTCAGACGGTGCTTCTTGTCCATTAGTTCCCGCACCTCTTCCCTCCACAGGGCAGGTGGGTAATCAGGTCTGGGCTGATAACAATGCCAATGGAATTCAAGATGCGGGTGAACCTGGATTGCCTGGCGTCACAGTAGATTTGTATAGCATTGACAGTCCTTTTATTGCTTCGACAATCACTGACGAGAACGGAGAGTACTCTTTTCAAGACTTATCACCCTCTGAGTATTACATTGAATTCTCCAGTCCTCCGACTGGTTTCATGTTGACTCTACAAGACCAGGGTGGCGATGATGTTAGTGACAGTGATGCTGACCCAGCAACGGGCCAGACAGCAAGTTTTTTTGTTGGTGTTGGTCTTATCGAAGAAGGTGTTGATGCTGGTTATCGAGCCACGGGGGTTGGTGATTTTATCTGGGATGATCTCAACAACAACGGGGATCAGGATTTTGGAGAACCTGGCCTACCTGGGCTAACGATTGGACTGGTTCTTGAAAGCAACGGTTCTACTGTTTCGGCAACAACTACAGATGCCTTTGGTGCATATCAATTTGCCAATGTTGCTCTTGGCGACTATAGAATCCAGGTCAGTAACCTACCTGGTGGTTATCAGTTTGTAGCCAGAAACACCGGTGCCTCTGACCTTGTTGATAGTGATATCAATACAACTTCTGGGCTGTCTGATCTATTTACCATAAGCAGCAATACCTATAACAGCACCATTGATGCCGGACTGACTCAACAATCCTCTCCAGACATGAATGTCTCTGGAAACAGCAATTCTATTCCAGATGGTGATACTTCACCAAGTGTAACAGATGATACGGATTTCGGCTCTATTTCGGCAATCAGCGGTTCTGTTGTGCATACATTTACTATTGATAATGCCGGGGGTGCAGCAGACCTAACCTTAAATGGATCACCTGTAGTCTCTGTTTCTGGTACACACCCAGGCGATTTTGTTGTCACCGCAGTACCAGCAACAACAATTACAACCGCGGGTACCACAACCTTTCAGATTACATTTGATCCGACCGACAACGGTCTCCGGTCAGCTGTAATTTCCATTTCAAATAACGATACAGATGAAAATCCTTATGATTTTAATATTCAAGGAACTGGTCTAGCTCCTGAAATTGCCATTACAGGAAATGGGCAAAATATCGTTTCTGGTGACATCACACCGTCTGTCAGTGATGCAACAGATATGGGTAGTCATGACATTGATACCGGCACAAACGATGCCGTGTTCACGATTCAGAATTCTGGTGCCGCCAATCTTGATTTGACAGGGGGAACCCTGGTTGTGATTGGTGGAACCAACCCTAGTGATTTTTCAATAACCGCAAACCCAGCAACCCCAATATCTGCTAGTAGCTCTTCTACATTTACTGTTCGGTTTGACCCGGCTGTAGCCGGTTTACGGGTGGCCACAATCTCAATTGCAAATACAGACGCTGATGAAAACCCCTTTGTTTTCGATGTTCAGGGGACGGGAACGGCCACACCTGAAATTGCCCTGCTGGGAAATTCAAACAATATCGCTGATGGTGATACCTCCCCGTCAGCTGCTGATTTCACTGACTTTGGTAGTCGTGATGTTTTTTCTGAACAAACTACCCATACTTTCACTATCCAGAATGTGGGATCAGGCAGTTTGTCTCTGACGGGTTTGCCTATTGTTCAGATATCAGGCGCAAATGCTGGTGACTTCATTGTTTTAACACAGCCTGCCAGCTCTACAGTAGCAGCCGCAGGATCTGTAACGTTCCAGATCACTTTTGATCCAACGACCACAGGTGTCAGACAGGCTACTGTACTTCTTTCTAGTGATGATGCTGACGAGGGTTCCTTTAGTTTTACCATTCAGGGTCTTGGCACATCCACCCTTGATGAAGAAATTGAAGTTTTGGGGAACGGTCTGGTCATTGAATCCGGAGATGTTATCCCCATGAGTGGTGATTTTACCGATCTTGGTACGGCTGAAATTTCCGGTGTACCTGCTTCTGTAACTTTTGAAATCCGTAATATTGGATATGCCGTATTGAGCCTAACAGGCCCCCCTCCCTATGTTGACCTGACGGGCGTTCAAACTGCAGAGTTCAACATCTCCTCCAGCCCAGCCACTTCTGTAGCCATTGACAGCGCAACAACCAGTTTTGAGGTCTCTTTCTCCCCTGCTGCTCTTGGAACTCGTCAAGCAACGGTGAGTATTCAGAATAATGACTCCGATGAAGATCCTTATACTTTTACCATCCAGGGAACAGGGGTTTATGATCCTGCCTCCTTGTCTGAGATTAGTGTCAAAGGAAACCTGATTGCCATCTCCAGTGGTGACACCTCTCCTTCTTTTACTGACGGGACAGACTTCTCCTCTGTTGAGGTAATAGGTGGTTTTACAGCAAGCCAGGAGTTTGTCGTCTACAACATCGGTAGTGATGATCTGGTGCTGGGGTCCAATCCAATCATTTCCATTTTAGGGACACATGCCAGCGATTATACCATTACCTCCAACCCGGCTACTCTGGTGGCACCCAGTAGCACTGTGGCTTTCACTGTCGAATTTAATCCCTCGGGCTCGGGTCTTAGAGAAGCAACCGTCAGCATTGGGAATAGTGATCTGACTGAGAATCCATACACTTTTGATCTTCAGGGGACGGGAGTCATCACACCTGAAATGAGCGTCTCGGGTAATAGCGTGACAATTACTAGCGGTGATGCATCACCCAGTTTGGTAGATAGCACAGTATTTGGTGATGTAGATATTACCACTGGGATAAAGCAAATTAATTATACGATTAGCAATACCGGAAATACAAGTCTGACCATTGGCACCATTTCTTTTTCCGGATCTCATTTAGCTGATTTTTCAGTTACAACTCCGCCAGCATCAATAGTGGGCACTGGAAGCAGCTCAAGCTTTGTTGTTCAGTTTGACCCCTCAAGTGTTGGTACTCGAAACGCTACAATTTCAATAGCAAACAACGACCCTGATGAATCTCCCTACCTCTTCGACCTGCAGGGAGTCGGTACGAGTCCATCAGATGGTATTATTGGTAATTTGGTTTGGCTCGATAACGATGGTGACGGTATTCAAGATGCCGGTGAAAATACTTTGGCCGGTATTACCATCTCTTTATACGACTCAGGCGATAACTTATTAGGATCAACAATAAGTGGGTCTGACGGCACTTATTCTTTTGAGGGGCTGGCCTCTGGGGATTATTACCTGACTTTTACCAGCCCGCCAGCTGGGTATGTGCTTTCTCCATTAAATCAAGGTGGAGATGACGCCTTGGATAGTGATGCTGATCCGGCAAATGGTGGCAAAACAGCTACTTTTACATTAGGTATCAGCGAAACGGCCAATACCTGGGATGCAGGTTTTAAAACAACGGGTGTTGGTGATTTTGTGTGGCTTGATGTGAACCAGAACGGAATCCAGGATACCGGTGAATCAGGTGTTCCCGGGATTGATGTAGAGCTAAAAATTGATGGTGGTGCCAGTGTAGCAACGACAACAACTGACGCCGCCGGCTATTACTCATTCACAACTATCAGCCCGCAAACCTACCGACTATACTTTACTAACCTGGCTGCAGGTTATGTTTTTTCCAGCCAGAACACGGGTGGTGATGATATTGTTGACAGTGATGTCAATCCAGGCACAGGAGAATCAGATGCCATTGCATTAAGCTCGGGTGTATTTAATGCTGATATCGATGCAGGGGTTTATCAACAATCAGAACCTGAGATAAGTGTTAAGGGTAACTTACTTAACATCACAGATGGTGATAGCTCTCCATCAGAATTGGACTTTACAGATTTCGGTTCCATTGATGCGCAGCTTGATTCAGTAATTTATACCTTCAAGGTCTATAATGGCAACGGCGCGACGCTCACTTTGAATGGGACGCCAAAGGTTTCTATTAGCGGAACCAATGCGGCTGAGTTTTTTGTAAAGGTTCAGCCTTCTGAAACGGTGGCCTCAAACGACAGCACCAGTTTCGATGTGCGCTTCATTCCACAGGCAGAGGGCTTGAGAACTGCCACCATTAGTATTTCCAACACAGATTCTGATGAGTCGGTTTTCAACTTTGATATTCGAGGCTTCGGGCTTGCATCTGAAATAGAGCTTCAGGGAAATGGGGTCGTAATTGTTAATGGAGATATGACTCCAAATGCTTCTGACTTTACCACCTTTGGGTCAGAAGACATTCTTACGGGTAGTCAGGCACAAATCTTTACCATTCTGAACTCAGGTAATGCCGATCTCGTATTGTCAAATCCATCTACTTATGTCGATATTTCTGGTGCCGCTGCTGCTGATTTTATTATTACGAGTGTTCCTTCAACACCGATTGCCACAAATACCTCTACCAC
The DNA here is from genome assembly GCA_964578155.1 of uncultured Lentisphaeria bacterium. GTDB lineage: Bacteria > Fidelibacterota > UBA8477 > UBA8477 > JABMPR01 > JABMPR01. Next base: position 4,259 of record CAZOBQ010000075.1, on the reverse strand, counting down.
CTTTACGATCACATTCAATCCTAGCGTCGCCGGAGTACGAGATGCGCTTGTGAGTGTGGCAAACAATGACCTGGATGAAGATCCCTATACTTATGCGATTCAGGGTTTTGGTACAGCAAGCCCTGAGATAAATCTACAGGGCCGCGGGGTTTCTATAGCAAATAATGATGATACGCCTACAGCTATAGATGACACCGATTTTGGCTCTGAAGACTTGCTTACAGGTATCCAGCCTCAAATTTTCAAGATTCACAACACTGGCAGTGGCTCACTATCGCTCACGGGCTCACCGCTAGTTACATTAAGTGGTACTCACGCTGGAGATTTCTTTGTAAGTGCTTTTCCTGCTTCGAGCACTATTGCTGCTGAAGACTCAGTTTCATTCGAGATAAGCTTCGACCCAACGGTTGCTGGCATCCGAACTGCGGTGGTGAGTTTTGAAAATGATGATTCTGATGAAGATCCTTTCACCTTTCACATCAGTGGGTTGGGCGTGGCAAGTAGCGAAATAGATGTTTTGGGTAATAACCAGTCAATTTTGAATGGCGATATTACTCCAACACACGCCGACAGTACCGCCCTGGATAGCACCAGACAGGACTATACATCCTATGTTACCTATACCATACAAAACAATGGGAGTGCAGATTTATTCTTGACCGACGTGGCTCCCTATGTAGCGATTTCCGGCGCACATGCCGCTGATTTTACCATCGTCCAGGCCCCAACAGCCCTCATAACTGCGGGTGGAGGCAGCAGCGAATTCATAATTTCATTTACGCCAGCTGTGGAGGGCGACAGAACGGCCACGCTAAGCATCGCTTCAGACGATTCGGATGAAAACCCCTATTCCTTTTCCATCACCGGGTTTGGACTACCGCCTATACCTCCTGAGCTAACACTTATTGGAACTGTAGATCTGGCTCTTGCCGCCCCGGGTGATACGCTGACCTACACCATGGCATATACAAATGCCGGGATTGGTGTAGCGACTGGTGTTGCGGTTGTTCAGCCGGTTCCAATACACACGACTTACGTACCGGATTCTGCTATCAGCGGTGATGTACCATTGACAATCACATATAGTAATGATGGAGGTGGTCTGTATACCACCTCCCAGACACCCCCGGTAACTCATATTAAGTATGAGCGCACGAGTTCATTGGCACCAGACGCAAGCGGCACTGTCATCTTCAAGGCTGTGGTGGATTAGGATCTAAGAGTATAGATGCTTGGTTTCGCCAAACAGCCTGTTTCTGAAATTCAGCGAGGATATTTTTAACTGGCGTTGATAGCCACCTTGTGTGGTTGATCTCTAACATTAGCCCCGGGTTTTAACCCGGGGATTAAAAACAGACGAACACATCCGAACCGTTTTAACAGGTTACCTTGCAGGAACCGTTAAAACGGTTCTTTCTATTTATATGATTTTGTATACCCCCAACTAAAGTTGGGGGCTAATGAGATGTTACAATTATTATTTAGATCAATCGATTAACTTTAAAGCCTTAAGCTCTTTTTCAAACTGATTGACAAGATTATCCATTCGATCCAAAACAGCTTGAACAGCTTCCGGTTGAGTCATATCGACCCCAGCTTTTTTCAATTGTTCAACCGGATAGTCATTCCCACCTGCTTTTAATAAGCCAAGATATTTATTTACAGCAGACTTCTTTGCTTTTCTTGAACCGGTGGAGATATCACTAAACAATTTTGAAGACGCTGCAAAACTGGTAGCATATTGATACACATAATAGGGAGAAAAGAAAAAGTGTCCAATTCTAGCCCAGGTTATATCATATAACTCATCAGAGGCTACCCCGTCACCATAGTAGTCACGGTTTAACTGATGATAAGTGCTATTCAAAATATCGGTTGTAATTGGCTGACCTGATTCAGCAAGATTATGTATCTGTAGCTCAAAATCTGCAAACATGGTTTGACCAAAGAATGTGCCCTCAATATTATCAATGGCATGACTCAATAACACCAGGCGCTCTTTTGGGTCTTTTGTCGCGGATAGCATCTGATCCAGCAACAGTGCTTCATTCATGGTTGATGCTACTTCAGCTACGAATAGAGTATAATTTGATGTAGCAAACGGTTGCGCTTCCTGGGCAAACATGGTGTGCACCGTATGACCCATCTCATGGGCCAGCGTAAAGACATTATCCAGTGTATTGTTGTAATTTAGCAACATGTATGGATGAACACCGTAAACACCGCCAGAGTATGCACCTGTGGTTTTTCCAGCGGTTTCATAAACATCAACCCATCCTGGGGTAAATGCTTGATTAATTTTCTTAGCATAGGCTTTGCCTAGAGGTTTTACAGATTTGATAACATCTTTCTTAACACTGGCGTACTCATAATCCTCATTGATCTCAACAACGGGAATTGAAGTGTCATATAGATGATACTCTTCCAAACCCAGCGCTTTCTTCCGTAATTCATGATAGCGGTGAAGTGGAGCTGTACCTGATTTCACGGTAGAGATCAAATTTGCATACACAGCTACTGGAATATTCTTGTCTTCCAGAGAAGCCTCCAGAGTTGAAGCATATCCTCGTGCTTGAGCATAAGCCCAGTCACGTTGACAAATGCCATTATATGCTTCTGCATAGGTATTGATCGTCTTGTTGTAGACACCGTTCCTCGATAGGAAGGCATTTTTTCTATCTTCCTGGTTCCTGTTAGAAGACAGAATTTTATAATATTCACCTGGAGAAACTGTTACTTCTTCACCCGTGGATAAAGTAATGGTTTCAAATTTGATATCAGCTGTGGACAATTGGTTATGAACATCTGATGGATTCCCACTGAATTGGGAGAAGTAGGATAACAGCCGCTCCCCTTCTTCATCCAGGACATGAGTCTGTTGTCTATAAAGATCTTCCATACCAAACCGATAAGGTGTCAGGGCTTTGGTCTCACTGAACCACTTCTCCATCGTTTCCCATGGAATCGTTAGAATCTCTGGACTCATCCAGGAAGTCGCAGTCTGGTAATTGGACCACTGGATCAAAACCTTTTGGACTTTTGCGTAGATCTCATTGTTGCGATTGTCAAGATCTCGGGTCATGGCAGGATACGAATATACACTATCAATGAGCTTGCCCAGTTGGTCCTCAAGTTGGAAGGCTTTTAAAAGTTGTTCTGGTCCCTTAGTCAAGGATCCTTTTAGGTCAGCAATTTCATTGATCATAGATTCAAGACGTGCCAAATCCTTTTCCCATGCATCCCAATCTGAATAGATATCGCTGAGTGTCCATTTATAGGCAGGATCTATATCTGCTCGTTCCTTCTGCTCAGCTGACGCGGTACCGATTAGCAAAACTGTGATTAGAAGTGTTGTAAAGATTCGTAAATAAGGTTTCATAGATTATATCCTTCTTGTGAGCTGATGTATTTTATCGTTCAATATAGTATATAGCATGAGTTGCATGTAGCGTTGCTTCTGCGAATGGGCAAATAACTAGATAAGAGGGATAAGTCTAGGGCATGTTGTCCATGGCGTGGGAAAACTGAATTTGCGGTGGGGCGCAGTGAGTCAATAGTGAAAAGTTTTACTCTGTAATTTCCCAGTTATATTCACCATCCTGATTCACCCAATAATCCTCATCCAAATAGTCATGCTCATAAATTCTTATTTCGTATTCAACACCATCCGCACAGTTATAATATGTATTTATGCCACCGCGGATATATGTTCCCCTGATCATCCCTGATGCAATATCATTCCAGGGCGCCCCTACCACTTTTTGGTAGTCGCTTGTTATTGGATAATATCCATTCTCCCCGTAGTATATTTCCAGAAAATTAGTAACAAAACCCATGGTTACCAATACCTCAGAGCGTATTGCCTTTTGTACATTATTTCTGTAAATAGGGACTGCAACAGCAGCCAGAACACCGATGATGACGATAACGATAACTAGTTCAACTAATGAAAAGCCATTATTCTTTGAAATTTTCATCTGCACATTCACTTAAAAGTGAATAACTCCTCACCTTCTCCTCAACCCCTCATCGTGCAATATAAGTCAATGAACGAGGATATGGAAGTTCCAGCTCACATACAAATAGCTCATTGTTGCTTCAACAGATGTTGAGAATAGATAAAAGAAGTACTGGTTTTCTCCTTTATTCTGTTGTTTATTGAATTCGTTCTTTCACAATTGGGGGCGACCTGGCTTCGACGGGATGACGAAGACCATTAGCTGCATGTAGTGTTTTCCCAAAATCACTTTAAAAAATTG
>CAZOBQ010000074.1:0-12281 GCA_964578155.1 uncultured Lentisphaeria bacterium | reverse complement strand
TTTAAAAAATCATCTCGCGAGGCAATGCCACAGTTCTCTGAGCTTTTAGCAGGTGCCGGATTAATGACCATATTATGGGGCACTGATATACTGGGGTATTATCACACTTTAATACGTTAAGTCTTTTTGTTTCTACCTATTTCATTTAATCCGATAGTTCATCATATTTACACCCTATATCTAGTCATGTTTAATATCCACACCTGAGTAGTAAGCCCTCCACAAGTCTATCTTCTACTACATTTCACATACGATTCATCAGATTTCGCAAATATCGCAGATTCTAAAATAGGCGAGCCTGTAAACTCCATCACTCAGGTTCAGAATTTTGTATCATACTGTATTATATGTTGTTACGATACGTCTTGCTTGAGATATATCCCGATTTAGCTCACATTCATCAAGCCATTATCATCTTTCTTAGTTCAAGTGTAACACAATAATGACATAATAATGTTACACTTTCGCTGTATGGGTGTAATATTATTACTTATTTGTCAGGATGAATAATTATGTGACATCGCTTATATGTTGTTATTGCTGTGTTTACAGGCTGTTTGATTTGTGGCATAGCTTTTGGACTATATATAGGTGATGAAACGATACACAACATACCAAAAAGAGATCAGAGGCTAAGCGATGTTAGTTGCAGTCATTATGATCTTTGTGGTTCTTTCCTTTACCGGTGTTGCTGTATTGGATATCTCCTACAACTCAAGAACTTCTTCTATAGAAACTGTTGATAATATCAAAACACAGTTTGTTATCGAGTCTTCAATTAACGAAGCCTTATGGTTGATCAACACTGGTGCTGACTCTTTAGTTAACAGCACTGAAGATGGTGTAACAATTATATGGAGTGCAGAGACTAACATACTTACCGTTGCTGTTGATACCTTTGGGGTTGCATCAACAGTAAGCTTAGACCTGACTGCTGACACACACTTCGATCGTGGTTTAGCTTCCAACAAAGAAATCAAAACAAATGGTCATAGCTTTGATTTAACTGACAATCATACCAACCGTAAGTTTGATTTCATGCCAGAAGCTGACTTAGTATATTTTGAAGCCAACGCAGTTAACATTGAGAATGGTAATGAGATGTCATGGAGTGTTGATGACTTCACTGCTGAAGGTATCTATGTCTTTAACGGTAACAACCTCACGGTAGACGGACTGAACCTTGCTAACAGTACTTTGATCTTCACCGGTAGCAACATCAATTTTATCAACTGCACCATCACTGCTCCTCTTCCTGTAGCTGGTGAGAATGCACTGCCTGCTATCGTAGTTACCAACACAGCCTCTAACTTCACCGTTGCATCAAGCAACTGGGTTGAAGGTGCTGTTTTCTGTGCTGGCCAGGTTAACCTTGAGAATGCTACCTTAACCGGTCCTGTTGTTGGTGATCTCATTAACTTGAACTCTAACATTACTTTTATCGACAATGACTATGATGAGTATTTCACATGGGCTGCTGGTTTTGGTGATGTTGACTCTTATGACTTCCCTAAGCAGGTTGGCCGTTGGACTACTACTGAATGGGGAAAATCTAACGGTTAAGATTCTCAGATCTCTCGGTAAAATACATCTCTAGACTCTCATATTTTTTCCAATTTCCTAAATACATCTGATCAACTTTAATTTCTATTTTTGAATAGAAACGCTCCTGAAGCAGTTCTATATTAATGGGATATAGTCTTGTTTGATGTTAAGGAAAATTATTAGGTAATATGGCAAAAGGTAAAAAGATAAAGATCGGAATTGACCTTGGTACAAATTCCATAAAAATCGCCTGTTTTTTTACCAAGAAAAAACATAAAAGTAATGCCCGTTTATTAAAATATGATTATCTGCTAGAAGACGTTGTCACAGACATTCGTGAAGTTAACGAAACACATATAGTAAATGGCTTAAAGGATTTATTGGGACAACTACCCTATCGGCGTGCTGATATAAATGTAGGTGTCAGCGCTGACTTCCAGAACACATTCTTCCTTCAGCTCCCTCAAATAGCATCACATGAATTAAAACAGGCTTTGTTCTGGGAACTTTCACCGTTGCTTTCAAGCCCAGTTGATAATTTTGAGTTTGATTTTTCACTTTTACCACAAACTGAGAAGAAAAAGGTAAATATCTTATTAGCTGTGGTTCAAAAAAGCCGCATTGAATGGTTGCAGAAAGTCTTCAAATCTTTATCCGGCGGGTTGAATCTTCTGGAGACCACAACGCTTCCAACTGTTGACCTTTTTAATCACTCCTACCCGAAACTTGAAGACACCGTTGGTATTCTCCATTTGGGCGGAAGCAATTCACACTATACTATTCTGGATCCAAATCAATACCCCGAGTTCCTTTTTCTACCATTTGGCGGGAATACCTTGAACACGCTCATTGCTAAATCTGCGGATATTCCACTCAAGGAAGTTGAGTATTTGAGACGAGGGGAGCTTGAGACAAGTTCCTCCAATCAAACGATAACTACCCTCTATATGGGAAATAAGAAAATAGAGAAACAACTCAAGGATCTAGCTTTAACAATTCGAAAAAACAACTTTAGACATTTTTACAACACTGGTCAGAAAGTGAGCAAACTGTATGTTACTGGTGGGCTGACCAATGATCCTTTTATTCGATCCTTCTTCACCCACTCTGAGAAGATCCTGGAAATACCAGCGGAAACTTGGGATCCGATCAGTGAATACTATCCGAATGTTCCTGTGGATTCCACAAATGCATTCCAATTTTCAACTGCCATAGGACTTGCTGTTAGATAATATGGAACTTCAACTTAATTTTCTAACCTCCACCGCAGACCAGCGGGTTAAAAAACACCTGAAGAATTTCAGCATTTTGGTATATATCATTATCTTCGCAGCAACCCTGTTTGTTATTTTCAGAACTCATCAGAGTCAACTATACATGTCAGGAGTTTTTGAAGAGCTCAACTCGGACATAGAGGGAAAGATCTCGAATGTGGAACCCCGAATGCAGTTTCTTGAGAGAAAAATCGGCGTAAGAAATAGACTTAGAAAACAATCGAACCTTTTTCTGCAGCCGAAAAGCCGCCCAAGCATTTGGCGTAAGACACTTATAGATATCACAAATGCTCTTCCTCCAGATTTGGTGATCACAAAAATATTTACTAAACCCTCAACGGGGAAGAATAAATCAAAAGAGGGGCCAGACCTGACCATCGAAGGCTTTACATATATTGAGGGAAGTAATCGTGATATTCTCTCTGTGGATAATTTTCGAAGTAACATGCTATTTAGTCTGCCTATCTCTACACTGTATTCTGATGTCAAGGTAGAGAATAATAGGATATATAAAGAGGACGATCGACTGAAATTGATCTTCTCCATAGGACTCTACGAGTGAAAAAGCAATTTCAATTCTGGCTTGAGGCTATTCAACTCAAATGGTTGGTTGTTGCGGTAGTTGTTTACTTCGCCTTAACGGGATCCTCTCTCCAAGTCCTTATCCTACCAGAAAGTCAACGCTATGATGAGGCTGTACTAAGACAAAATCAACTGGCTGAAACATATGTAGACTTGGTTAGCCTGGATATTGAGCGGGCCATTGAGAACCTGAACATTCAACTCGAAGAATTGGATTCGCTGGAGGGTGTTTTCCATTCCCGCTTGCTTCAGAATAAAAGGATAAACGCTATTTTCCCGGTTATAGATAAATATTGTTCCACATCTTTACTCAAGGTTATCACTCTAGAACCTATGAATAAGTCCAAGAAACTTAATCCAAAATATGAATCTCACCTGATTCGCTTGAGCACTATAGGACGATATCCTGATTTTTTGAACTTTCTGATGCTACTTGAAAAGCACAAAGAGTGGATTCTCATTGATGATCTGGCTTTGAAACCATTGGAAAGAATAGATTATGCGCGCTACGATTTAACCCTGTCTGTCATTGTCCCCACAGAGGCAAAGAAATGAAAAAAGGTCTGATCCCCCTCATCCTGCTCGCAGGTATAGTTATTATCGCTGGTGTATTATGGTTCACAGGTACTTATGATAAATTATTCTCCCCCGGAGGAGAAAGCAGAGTGGGTAACACTTTAGCGCTAGATTTAGAACAATTGCAGGTCACTATCAGAACAGTCTCTTCCCCAGTGATCGAGGAGCTTGAATTTATAGAAGCAATAGACACTTTAAGTGCGAACGAATCTATTGCTAAATTACGCAATCCATTCGTCAAAGTTTATGTGGCTCCCCCTCCTTCAGAAAAACCAAAGGCTAAGACTACAAGTAAGAAAAAGAAGACCGTCAGGAAGAAAAAACGCATCGTACGTCCCAAAGTTGCCCTTACCGGTATCATCTGGGACCTTTCAAATCCATATGCTATTTTAAACAATGATATTTATGCTGAAGGTGACTACATAAAGGGTTATACTGTGCAGACTATCCAGGATACCATGGTTGTACTGGTTAATAATGATGATATTTTTTCAATCGTACTTGTGAGAGAATAATATGAAATCAAACACCTCGTTAATCAATGTCTTCCTTAAACTGACACTAGTGGGTCTATTTTTAATCCCTCTATTTAGCCTGGCACAGACTAAAGATAACATCTCAATTACTGTGAAAGAAGTTCGACTCGAGAACGTGCTACGCATCCTTAGTGAAAAAAGTGGCATGATCTTCATCTCCGATCCTGAGATTCGGACAAAAAAAATTACATTAGACCTTAAAGCCGTCGCACCCTTGGAAGCCTTATCCATCATGACAGAACTTTATGATTTGGGGTTCCAACAGTTGGGCACTTCCGGTAAATATTTAGTGACAAACAAAGCTGATATAATAGTTGCGACTCAAACGACATCCTATAGTTGCCAATTCTCTGAGGCTAAAGATCTTGCAGAATCTGTCAAATCGTTCCTTACACCAGACGTGGGCCAGGTCTATGGCGATGAAAGAACAAACACAGTCATCATTCAAGATACCCCTGCTCAAATAAAAGAGTTAGTTAGTTTAATGGAATCGCTAGATACTCATACAAAGCAAGTCCATATTAAAAGTGCAATTGTTGAGGTTTCAGTCTCTGGTGATCATGAAAGAGGGCTCCAATGGTTTTCAAACAAGGAGGGTCCTGATGGTCTATCCAGCGTATTTGGAACTGATTTTGGGTATCGTGGTGGAACACTTATAGAACCGTTAACTGAACCAATCCTACCAAATATATCCGGTGGGTTTGGTCTGGGAATTATTGCCGAAAACATTGATGTAGTATTGGGCATGCTGTCGAAGAGTAATGATCTTAATCTACTCTCCACACCTCACTTAATGGTCCTTGATAATAAGGAAGCAGAAATTGAAGTGGGAGATCAAATCCCCTATCCAAAGCTTAATGAATTTGGCTTAGTCACCTACGAATTCAAAAATGCTACTGTTAAGATGGCTTTAAGGGTACATGTAAATAATGATTCTACTGTCACTATAAAATTGTATCCACAGGCTAACTTCCAACAGGGACTCACACCGGATGGTATTCCTATCATCTCAACACGACGCGCCGTCACTGAAGTCATAGTTAAGAATGGCCAAACTGTCATTCTTGGTGGATTGATGCAGGAATCTGACGTGATCTCTGTCCAAAAGATTCCCCTCTTGGGATCTATTCCACTTATTGGTGAACTTTTTAAGTATACCCAGGTGGCAAAAAAGAAAACTGAGCTGCTTGTGTTAGTGACCCCGCAGATTGTCGATATCTATGAGAATGGGATTAAGCGGAAGGACCTTGAAAGAATTCCTGAGGATTTTATTCCATCACTCAGATAGTTAGGTTTGGTTGAGGGTTTGAAAATATTTCAAAGCGAACTCGATAATACGCAGTTAAGCCTCATTTAATATCATCTGTGATTAAACTATTTTCAGCTACTCATTATATCCGGTCTAATCGGAATATTTCATACTTATGGTTCGGCCAGCTCGTTTCACAAGCTGGTGATAGCATTACGCATATGGCTGTCATATGGCTCATGCTAGATCTTACTGGTTCAGCTTCTCTAACAGGATTCATTGCCTTTGCTGCTACTGTTCCAGCACTACTCTTTGGTTTATTCGCCGGAGTACTTGCAGACTATTATCGTCGGCGAAGTCTCATGCTGATCAGCGATGCGGCTCGACTTATTTTAATTCTACTGATTCCGATTTTATACATTAATAATATATTAACCCCTTTCATGCTGGCGATTATCGTGTTTTTAGCAGCCTCCTTTGGAACTTTATTTAACCCGTCGAGAGATGCCATTGTCCCAGAGCTCGTTAGTGGGGATCATTTATTAAAGGTAAATGCGCTCATGCAGTCCACGGGATATCTGGCATATTTCGTTGGTTTGTTTGGTGCCGGAATGCTGCTCAATACACTTGGGCTGGCGAAACTATTCTTTTTTGATTCTGGCACTTTCCTCATCTCGTTTGTCATGATCTATTTAATCAGCTATCCCAGACCCAGGGAAAGGGCTGTAAATTTTGAAAGTCGACATCTTTCAGAATTAAAGAAGGGTATACACTATGTCATGGTCACAGATCGACGACTATTCTGGATCATACTGGTCACTGCTCTCAATAATTTCTTCATCATGGGTCCTGCGGTTGTGGGAACCCCTCTACTTATAAAAGAAGTCTGGAATGGGAGCGGTCAGGATTTCGCATTTATTGAATCTAGTTATGGGGTTGGAATGCTTATAGCAACTGCTCTGGTTTACCAATTTTTCAGCAAACACAGCAAGGGCACCTGGCTCATGCTAGCAATAATCTATGATGGCCTAACATTCATTCCCCTATTTTGGGTAGGCAAGACCATCATTGATCCCTTTTGGCTCACTGTCAGCATTATTTTTATCCACTCTTTGGGGATTCCATTTATCCAGGTAACACGAACCACACTCATTCACTCATTGGTCCCTGGAAACATGCAGGGTAGAGTTTTTTCAATGGTCAATTTAGCAGTCGTTGGTGTAATGTCCATTTCAGTGGCCTTAACGGGGATTGTAGCCGAGTTTATCTCTCCAAGGACCATATTCCTCATAATCGGTATCGGCGCCTCTCTGACCGGCTTACTTGGATTGTCGATCAAAAGCATTCGAACGGCAGACTGATGGCACCCAAAGATATAATAAGTGATTTGACAAAACTATTGGGACAACCCTTACCGGGTTGGCATGTCCAAAAATCTCTCATGCCGGAGGGGCGAGAAGAACTAAGCCTTCCTGAGCTAGATGATCTACATCCTGCAGCTGTTCTCATCGCCTTATTTCCTCATGATAATCAATGGCATTTTCCCCTGATCAAACGAAGTAGCGATGGATTTGCACACAGTGGTCAGGTTGCCTTTCCCGGTGGGCGGAAAGAGGGAACAGAGTCAGCAATTGAAACGGCTTTAAGAGAAGCAGAAGAAGAAGTAAATCTACCTGCTGACAAGGTAACCATCATGGGTAAGACAAGTGCCCTCCCTATTCCTGTCAGTAGACATTTGGTGCAACCGGTTGTTGGGTTTATGGACTTATTCCCAGACTTTAAGCCTGATCCGCGGGAGGTGGCTGAAATATTCCATGTTTCTCTTCAAGAGCTTGTGGCTACAGAAGTTCAATTCGAAACGCGAACCTTTAATAATGCTGAGTGGGAGATCCCCTACTTCGATATCCAGGGGCACAAAGTATGGGGGGCAACGGCTATGATGCTAAATGAATTCCGAGAGCTCGTCGTAAAAGTTGTAACCTAATCCTGCTGAATACCTGCCAAGCCAAGGGCCTCTGCTTCACCTGCCAAAGCATCAATCATCAACTGAAAGTGTTCAGTTGCATCTAGTTCTAACTCTTCTATACCGTTGATGATATCATCGCGGTTGACGCTGGCAGCAAATGATTTTTGTTTCAGCTTCTTTCGAATTGATTTTGGGACGACATCTTTGACTGCCTTACTAGGCCTGACATAGGTAACAGCGAAAATAAATCCCACCAATTCATCCACAGCAAAAAGTGATTTGGCCATGTCTGACCTTCTCTCTACTCCTGTATATTCAGCGTGCCCCATGATTGCATCCAACATCTCCTGCGGGTAGCCCTTCTCTTTTAGAATCGCGACACCCTTATAGGGATGTTCTTCCGCGGTGGGATATTTCTCATAATCAAAATCGTGGAGTAAGCCAGTAATGCCCCACAATTCTGGGTCACCGCCATACTTGCCAGCCATAGCTTTCATGGCAGCTTCAACACCAAGGGCGTGTCTTCGCAATGAATCAGTCAAAGTATATTCACACAATAGTTCCCAGGCGCCTTGTCTATCTAGCATTATGGTTCCCCTATGATTTCATCAAAATAGCTAACTAGTCTTTCTGAACGAGAGTATCGAAGTGAAGAATCTCAGAATTATGTCAGTGATTAACTGTTCACTGGAGATCCTTAAAAAAGATCGAAACTACCCAGCTTAAGCCCAACACCTACACGATGAGTTTGTCCTGCTATGGTTGAAAGCTCAGAAAAGCCTGTTCCATAGTGCAGGTCCATGAATTTTGTCCGAATCATGGCTCCAACCTGAATCTGATCCAGCGCGTTCCGACCTAACTGAATAAAAAGCTGATCTTGAAATACAATCTCAAACCCAGCTGAATACCCCCAGTTTTCATTATTCAATTCAGCATTCTCACCTGCAAGAGGTATCTCCAATTGAAATATTGGATGCAACATGAACGGTGTCTTATTAAAATTCAGAGTATAGTCAGCACCAACATAGACTTGAGGCGCATAGCTTTCGGTTTGTCCACTACTCCAAAATATAGTTGTTGTCAAAATGTCAGTAAGCTCCACACCGACACGAAGATTCTCGATCGGTTTATAGACTAAACCAGCATGAAACCCGACACCAAGACCACTCTCTGCAAATAAATCGTGATACAAGAGCCTGCTCGTTCCTTGCAAGACTACTTTTGGATTAAGGACATATGAATAACCTAATTCAGCCAGGAATTGTTGGGTGCTAAAGTAACTAATTGAATTGATGCTCAGTCGCTCCCCGGGATCCATGCTGTCATTATTTTCAGTTCCATCTGCATCACTTGTACCAGGAATTCCATCGGTGCCATAATCTAATAAGGCATCGCGAGTATCTGGAATTCCACTCACACCACCGCGAAAGATTAAAAATGACCATTGATCTTTATATCCGCTTAAGACATCGGTCTGGTAAATTCCCCCAAACCCCTCAGTATGCTGAAAGCCGAGCTTAAGCTCTCTCATATCAAAGCTTGCAGAATTTGCCCCAGGGCTGGGGTTTGCCATAGGTAATGCTTTGATATTGCCCAATGCATAGGCATCAATGGACATGCCCAGTGTAAATGGATCTTCACCATAAGAAACGGTTTCAGCCAACAGGAAAAGTGGGAATGAAAATAGTATGAGCAGCGTTTTCATTAATACACTACGCCTTGAGTCACTTCTTGTTTCCATACTATTGTTTCTCATCAATTGTCTTGGTCATTTCATCGAGTAAGACTAAAGCTTCAAGTGGAGTCATCTGATCCAGTTTAATTCCCTTTAACTTCTGTCTCAATTTGTGCTCCTGCCGTCCAAAAAGTGACATCTGATGTGTGTCAAAAGTTGGTGTGGCTTCACTGATCTCTTCAGTTCGCACGCTGATCTCACCGGAATCCAAATCCGCAAGAATTTCATTAGCTCTTTGAACTACGGGCAATGGTACGCCTGCCATCTGAGCTACATGGATACCGTAGGATCGACTTGCGCCACCAGGAATAATTTTCCGCAGGAAAATGACCTTATCATCATACTCACGAACAGAAACATTGTAATTCTTTAACCTGGATAAGATACCTTCAAGCTTGGTCAATTCATGATAATGGGTAGCAAATAAAGTTCGTGCTGCCCGCTCATCATTGCTATGGAGATATTCAATTAGAGACCACGCTATAGCTAGACCATCATAGGTGGATGTACCACGACCGATCTCATCCAATAAAATCAAACTTTGTTTCGTTGCGTTGTTTAGAATATTAGCAGTTTCGTTCATCTCTACTAAAAAGGTAGATTCCCCGCCAGCCAGATTATCAGATGCTCCTACTCGGGTAAAGATTCTATCGACTAAGCCAATTTTTGCCTCATCTGCAGGGACATAGCACCCTATTTGCGCCAATAAGACTATAAGCCCTACTTGACGGAGGTAGGTTGATTTACCGGCCATATTAGGACCTGTGATCAGAAGGATCTGATCTTTGTCAGCATCCGTTTTTAAATCGTTAGGAATAAATGCTTCATCGAGAGGCAGGAGTTGCTCTATTACCGGGTGACGGCCATTGGCTATCTTTATCTCTAATGAATTGTTAAGAGAAGGTCGATTATAATTACGATCATAAGCAATTTTCGCAAAGGTATTTACCACATCCAAACGAGCTAGAAAATCAGCAATTGATTGAATTTTTGTTGCTTCTACAAGGGTCTTAAGCCTTAATTCATCAAAAATATTAAACTCTCTGGCAGTATAGAGTTCCTCCGCATTGAGAACTTTTTCCTCATACTCCTTGAGTTCTTCCGTGATAAAGCGTTCTGAATTTACCAGAGTTTGCTTCCGGATATAATCTTCTGGGATGAGATCTTTATGCGTATGAGTAATATCTATGTAGTACCCAAAGACTTTGTTATAGCCAATTTTCAGCGATGGTATTCCAAGTCTTTTCCGTTCAGCCACTTGAAAATCTACGAGCCATGCTTTCGCGTTGTGAGCAATTCCCCTAATCTCATCTAGCTCTAAATCGATGCCATCTCGGATCATACCGCCATTTTTGATTGACACTGGGGGTTCATCCACTATTAATTTTTCCAGTTCAGCTAGAATGCCACTCACATCAGGTAAACTCTCAACATGGAGTCCAATTTTGTGAATTGTCTCTTTGTTCAATAATGTTGATATCTCTGGTAATAATTGAAGCGTGGTTCTTAAACCGGCCAGATCACGAGCTGAAGCTCTGGATGAACTCAATTTTGACAATAATCGTTCAAGATCAGCGCTTTGTTTCAGTAGAAGCCTGAGGTCCTTTGATAATTGAGCATCCTCAAAAAATACCTGTACCTGATCCAGTCGATTTTCAATCCTGGGTATGTCCAGGAGGGGTTTCTGCAACCAATCCCTTAGAAGACGTCCACCACCTGAAGTAACGGTCTCATCCAGTATAGATATGACGGTTCCTTCACTTCCTCCACGTAATGATTGAAACAATTCGAGATTTCTCAGTGAATCATCATCCAGAGTCATCCAATCATCTGCGTTAAGATTTTGGATCCCAGTGATGTGGGACAGGTTCCGTCCCTGGTAAGATTGGAGATAATATAAGATTGCTCCAGCCGCCGATGTCCCCCTTGAGAGGTTCCGGATACCAAAGCCCTTTAGGCTCAGTGTTTGGAATTTTTTATTCAGTTCATTTGTGGCAAAATCAATATTGAACACCCAGCTCTCTACTCTGCTGATCATCCACTTACCTTGCCCTATGAGCGATTCAGTGGTAGTATCATCTTCAGCCAGTAATATTTCTCTTGGCATCAAGCCAGCTAGAAATGAGCTAAGTTGTTTCTCTTTTAATTCCAGGACACCAAACTTCCCAGTTGAGACATCAATAAAAGAAAGACCGGTATTTTCACCTTGACCGTAAATACAGACGAGAAAATTGGATTCCTTGGCATTCAAGAACTGCTCACTCATAGCTGAGCCAGGCGTGGCAACTTCAACAACGTCTCTTTTTACTAATCCTATAGCCTGTTTGGGGTCTTCAACCTGTTCGCATATGGCCACACGCAGACCCGCTTGCATATATTTATATAGATAGGTGTCTAAAGCATGATAGGGGAACCCAGCCAGGGCGACTTTCGCTGCCTTTCCGTTGGAACGACTGGTGAGTGTAATCCCTAACACTTTAGATGTCAGCTTGGCATCTTCATCAAAGGTTTCATAAAAATCGCCCATGCGATAAAGCAACACCACATCAGGGTACCGAGATTTGATCTCATAGTACTGCTTCATGAGAGGTGTGCTGGCGATATTATCTGGCGGGCTCTTTTTTGACATCGTATAGTATAATTCATACCTGTTCAAGATAAATTCTTTTTAGCCACCCATCTTCGCTTGTTTAGCTATGCTGGGCAGGCAGATTTTCACAGATGCACACGGATTTGGTTTAATATTTCGAGGCAAATTGCACATGACAATGAGGATAATTGATTGTCATGTTCTACTATGAACTGGATGCTAGGCTAA
>CAZOBQ010000073.1:0-12286 GCA_964578155.1 uncultured Lentisphaeria bacterium | reverse complement strand
GTGTCACAGAACAAGTCATTTTAACTCATGCCTATCATCTAAGGCTCTACCTAGAGTAATACCATCGATGTACTCCAGATCACCGCCACTTGGGATCCCACGTGCAAGCCGAGTCACTTTTACCTCCCGGTCCTGTAAAATTCTTGCCAGATATAATGACGTGGTTTCACCTTCAACACTGGGATTCATGGCAATGATAATTTCCTGGACACCTTCCAGGCGCGATAAGAGACTCTGAATATTTAATTGGTCGGGTCCAACACCTTCAAGGGGCGACAATACGCCACCAAGAATATGGTATTTCCCGCTAAACCGACTGGTTTCCTCAATGGCAACCACATCTCTGGAATCCTCAACAACGCACAGGATCGAGTCTTCCCTTCTGGTGTCTAGACAAACAGGACAGGGATCAGCTTCTGTAATAAGATGACACACCGAGCAATACCTTAGTTTCTCTTTACTCTGAAGGATAACCTCGCCTAGCTGTCTTACATCTTCAGGATTCCACTCTAATAGCTGAAACGCCATGCGCTGCGCAGTCTTTTTCCCAATTCCTGGGAATCGAGACAACTGCTGGGTAATGTGGTCGAGACTTTCAGGAAGAATTTTCATCCAAGCCCTGGAATATTTAATCCACCCATGCCACCAGTTACCTGTGACATTCTGGAATTAGCGGCATCCTGAGCATTGGTCAGAGCCTGATTAACTGCGGCCAGCACAAGATCCTCAACCATATCAACATCATCTTCCATGACATCTGGTTCAATCTTTATGGAAATAACCTGCATTTTAGCATTTGCTCGAACATTGACCATTCCGCCTCCAGCTGAGCCTTCAACTTCAATACTGGCAAGTTCTTCTTGAGCTATCTCCATCTCTTTTTGCATTTTTTGGGCTTGTTTTAAAAGGTTGCCCATACCGCCTTTTGGCATCATTGGAGGATTCTCCTATTTGTATAAAGACGTTTTTGCATCACTCATCGATTATTTCACCATCAAAAATATCTAGCAGATGTTGTGAAGTTGGATGCGACAAGACTTCGTCTTCTTTTCTTTGTTTTGGTTTGTGACCATTTTGTTCTAATAAATTCAAGGTCATTTTTGTTCCAAAGACTTCAGAAGCAACCTTCTGAATATCTTTAATAATCTTATTCAAAGTTTGAATGTGGTATTTTTGTTCTGGGGCAAAAGTAACGGTTAAACAGTCCTTCTCAAAACTGGTGGGAGTGCCTTCCCCCATAAAAACACCCGTAGTTCGGCCCACTTTACTCAGCTTTTCTGTAAACTCTTCCCATTTGGAAAATATGTCCTCAAGTTCGCCAACCGCGCTTTTCTGAGTTTCTGGTTCTTCCTGAACAGAAGGAGCTTGAGCTACAATTGCTTCAGGTTCAGGGACATCCTCAACAGGCGCAGGCTCTCTTTCCACCGGTTGCTCTTGTTCTATCGGCGGTACTTCTGTCACAGGTTCACTGGTCTCTTCCACTTTTTTTTCTACAGGCGGTGCTGGTTTTTCAAGCTTAGGTTGAGGAGGTTTGCTAGCAGCTGGTTTTTGCGAGCTTTTTGGCTCATGTGCATCCGGGACTATCACCGGTTTTGGCTTAACAGGAGCTTTCTGTTTTGGAGTCTCACCTTTGAATAGAGCATCCAGATCCAACGCTTTTGTACTTCTCACCAATTTGAGTAACATCAATTCTACTGACACTACCTGGTTACTTACAAAACGTTGTTCGCGAATGGTTTCTGTCACCAGAGTTTGCATTCGCAGTAGATCACGTTCATCAAAATAGTGGGACTGCTCTTCGTAAGCTTTCGCATCTGCATCAGAAACATCCAGAAAGTCAGTAATACCGGCCACTTTAACTACCAGGAGGTTTCGGATATGTTCACTGAGACCTTGAAGGAACTCACTAATACTAATTCCACGTGAGAATAGCAGGTTTGCTTGTGTTATGAGATTAGCCGCAGACTCACTAGCGATATGGTGAAAGACGTCAAAATAGATGGTTACATCGAGGACACCGAGAACACGTCTGACCAGGTCAATGGTAGCCTCATCTTCTGTAAAAGCAGAAACTTGGTCCAAAAGACTTAGAGAATCACGCAAACTTCCGGCTGCTTTTCGTGCTATAAGGGCTAAGCTATCATCTGTAATATTAATCTTTTCATTGTCAGCAATCATTCTCAGGCGAGCAACCATGGTCTCAGTAGAGATCATCCTGAAATCATAGCGTTGACATCTGGAAAGAATGGTCAAGGGTACTTTCTGAGGTTCTGTCGTTGCAAAAATGAATAGCACTTGTGGTGGTGGCTCTTCTAAAGTCTTAAGGAGCGCGTTGAAGGCTTCTTTAGTGAGCATATGGACTTCATCGATGATATAAACGCGGTAATTTGAGTTAGCAGGAGGATATTTCACGACTTCTCTTAACTCACGAATAGCATCTATCCCACGCGTAGAAGCACCATCGACTTCCATAACATCAATGCTGCGACCTCCAGTGATCTCAGCACAATGGGTACACACATTACAGGGATTTCCGTCGTGTGGATTTTCACAATTAATAGCCTTTGCAAGAATTCTGGCAGAGGTCGTTTTTCCCACGCCACGCGGACCGGTGAAGATATATCCATTGGCAAGCCGCTTTGCCTGAAGGGCATTTCTCAGCGTTCTAGAGACATGGTCTTGTCCAACGACATCTTCAAAGGTTTGGGGGCGATACTTTAATGAAGAAACGATGTATGCAGATTCTTGATCAGTCACGGTACCGGCTTTCTGATTTGTTTATTGATTCTGATCTTAAAGATGCGCGTGCCCCAGGGAATTCCGGCACACGATCACAAAGCTTACCGCTGCTTCCTTCCGGATCTGACGGGGTTGGGCCCGCTCTCATTGCTGGACCTGAAAGCACAACGCATCTTTAAGATCAGTTACGTCTTTAATTCATTCTGAAAAAGCCAAATAATGTATCAATTATTGAGGGTGAAGGAAGAGTGATTTATAAAATTTGATCAAACCTTTAATTAGTTGACTCTCTTTCCATCAGCGAGTAAGCTTTAATACTTTTAATAACTGACTGGGGAATATTATTCCAATGAGCTACAAAAGGTTAATGATGAAAGATTTGTCAGTGAGCATTATTACGGCCTTATTATTTTTAGTTTATCTTACTATTAGCTTAAGCAGCTGCAATCGCGGAATACCTCTTGTGGTCCCCCTTAGCGTGAATAGGCTTGAATCGCCAGAAATTTCACAGGGAATTTCGAATTTAAGTGTTGGACTAGCGTTTAATGATCTTAATAACATCACGCTCGCTAATAATCTATATGATTCTTATCCCATCTTAGATACAGTTACATTTGATGATACTAGTATCCCAGTCCCCTCCTTATTCATCAGCCTCCCATTATTCCCGAGATTTGAATTTATTTTGGATACCAACTATGGCATAATATTCCGATATCAGCTATTGGGTAATAGCAGAGCTAACCGAACCACGGGAGCACTAACATCCGCTATTTCAATTGGATACGGTTTTTATGATTCTGGCATAATTGATTATGATCAATTTTATTACAACTCAAATATTGATTCGGTCAGTTATAATTGGAGCTATAATACTGTAAATACGGGATTAACTTTTGGTAAACGCATCCGGAAGAATGTG
Source organism: uncultured Lentisphaeria bacterium (assembly GCA_964578155.1). GTDB lineage: Bacteria > Fidelibacterota > UBA8477 > UBA8477 > JABMPR01 > JABMPR01. The sequence goes on along the minus strand of CAZOBQ010000073.1, from coordinate 8,625 downwards.
TTGATCTATGGAGGACCCTTTTATTCTTCTCATAATTTCAGTGGAGATTTAAATCAATATTTCGAATCTGATATAATCAATAATTTCAACATGGCTAACGAGATTACACAATCGGGTTTTGGTCTTGGATTCGAGTTTAATTTCAATGAGATGAATTCAGAACAATCAATTTTGTATAACGTAACATTTACCACAACTTCTTGGGATGCTAATACAAGTCAGATTCAAGTTAACCATGGTTTTGTGGTCAGATATTATTTCTAGGTTGAGTTTCTATCAACATATCTTTACCATCAACTTAAGATGAAAGTATATCCTTTTTAGCAAAGAACTGCCCCATCACCTTGATCATCATTTCATGATCTTTCACACCAGCTGTCTCTCGGATCGAGTGCATGGAGAGCATGGCATTCCCTACATCCACTACTGGAATGCCCAACCCTGTTGCCGTAATAGGACCAATGGTTGATCCACAGGGTAAGTCTGTCTTATGCACGTAATGTTGCACTGGGACATCCACGTCTTTACAAAGCTGTTCAAACATTGCAGATGTGAAAGCACTGGTAGCATAACGATGATTTGCATTAACCTTGATCACAGGACCTCTATTCATCTTAACCGCATGCTGTGGGTCATGGAATTCAACGTAGTTGGGATGAATGGCATGAGCGCCATCGGCAGAAATACAAAAACTATTTGCCAAGCCCTTCTGCAATGCATGAATTGTATTAGATGTGTCAATGACTCGATGGACAACGTCTCGAATGAAGGATGATGCTGCCCCATTCTGAGTTGAGCTGCCAATTTCCTCATTGTCAAACAATGCAATCATGGATGCCTGTGAACTCTTGAACTCACTCCCTGTCAATGTGCTCAGGGCAGCATGACACATGGTCAGGTTGTCAATCCGACCACTCACGAGCAATTCCTGATTTAAACCACTTAATGCTGATGTTTGTGTATCATAGCACTCTAACTGCCAGTTGGCAATTTTGTCAGCGTCCACTTTTAAGGTCTTTGCAATAAGTTGCTTAACTAAATTTTCATCGAGAGGATCACCTTCAACAGTTTCCAGTGCTAAAATAGGTGGCATGTGTTTCTGTTTATTGAGTAACAGGCCTTTGTCATTGACCTCACGATTTAAATGAATTGCCAATTGAGGGATACGCAATAAAACTGCATCTGATTTAAAAGGTACAACCGTTAGTTTTCCACCTTCGTTCAGAATAACACGACCAGCAAGCGATAGATCACGGTCTGTCCAACTCGCCAGTAATGGACCTCCATACACTTCAACGCCTAACTGCACGTAACCACTTTGGCTAACCTGTGCATTTGGTTTTAAATGCAATCCTGGTGAGTCGGTATGTGCACCTATCAAGCGGACTCCTACTTCGCTTCCATCGCCCATTTGCCAAGCTACAAGGGCACTTTCTCCTCGGATCACATAATATTTTTTTCCTGGATTAAGATCCCAGTCCTGTTTTTCATCCAGTTTGATAAAATTATGTCTCCTCAGTTTTTCTTCTGAAGTGAGAACTGCATGATAGGCCGTAACACTCTGATCGAGGAAATGCATGAGGTCTGAGATTATTGGGGTTGCCATCGAGTATTTTCCTTTTTCTTAACAACGAATTAGACGAAATCTACGAATCAACTATGATTTCATTCGTTCCCTTCGTTTGGTTCGTTGTGAAATACATACATCATTTTCGCTTAAAATATTTTCCAGGGAGCTGTTGTACAAGTCCCTTCATTTCCATTTGGAGTAAGATACCTAATAGTGAGAAAGTGGTTTGGCCAGTCTCAACAGAGAGATCATCAATGTGAATTGCATCAGTTTCGGGGATATGTTTAAATATTGGGGCTTCCTTGGTATCTACACTTATTTCCAGTTCCTGTTGACCACTTGAATGACCCAGACGGTATTTCTCTCCCAATTCACTAACAATATCATCTACACTTTCAACCAGCTTTGCGCCTTGTCGAATAAGTTCATGAGTCCCTGAAGATTGTCGGCTTTTAATGGAACCGGGAACGGCAAAGACTTCACGATTTTGATCAAGAGCGAAATAGGCGGTAATCAATGAACCACTTCTCTCAGCAGCTTCTACCACGATCGTGCCAGCGGATAAACCTGATATGATCCGATTTCTCCTGGGGAAATTGGGAGCGTCCGGTTTTGAACCCATGAGAAATTCTGAAATCAAGAGACCTTTCTCAGCTATCTGATCATACAGGGTCCTATTTTCTGCTGGATAGGCGCGGTCAATGCCATTTCCTAAGACAGCAATGGTCTTTCCCCCACCTTGAAGACTGGCGCTATGAGCGATAGTATCTATTCCTTTTGCAGCACCTGAGATCACTGTGTATCCCCGGCTTGCCAGCCCACTACTAAATTCCTTAGCAACTTCTTTCCCATAAGTAGTGGGTGTTCTGGTCCCCACCATCCCAATACTTTTGGAATTTAACAGACTGACATCTCCTCTACAAAAGAGTACAATCGGTGGATCATAGATCTGCTTTAAAAGTTCTGGATAGGTATCATCCCAAATTGTGACCAGTTTGACATCAAATTTTTCTATCAAACGCTGTTGTCCAGAAACAAGTTCTTGATCAACTGGTTTCAATATGGCTTGAGCGGTTTTCTCCTTGATCCGAGTGATTTCCATGAGTTGCCTGGAAGTAGCCGAGAATATGTTTTCAGGTGAACCGAATTTACTGATTAAGTCCAGTGTTCTTCTAGGACCAACCCCAGGAATACTAATAAGTCGAATGATCTTTGAAAGATTGTTATTTGCCAATGATCTTTGCCAAAGCTTGGATGAGATTCTCTATCCCTTCTCCACTCACGGAAGAAATTGGAAAAATATCAACTGGTTCGAAGGTGGCCATTTTGGGCACTCCAGTATAGGAATCCATTTTGGTAACAGCTAAGAACCGTTTCCGTTTGAGTAGTATAGGACTATACTTCTTTATCTCTTCATAGAGTAATCGATAGGATTCAGAGGGATCTTCATCATTGGAATCCACCAAAAATAGCAGAACACTACATCTTTCAACATGCTTGAGGAATTGAGTTCCCAGACCTTTACCCTCGTGAGCACCTTCAATCAGTCCTGGAATGTCAGCCATGACAAAGCTGGTATATTCGCCCGATTTTACGATACCCAAATTTGGAGTTAGAGTTGTAAATGGGTAGTCAGCAATTTTTGGCTTCGCTCGGGATACTCGTGAGAGCAAAGTCGATTTTCCGGCATTGGGAAAGCCCACCAATCCAACATCGGCAAGCACTTTCAGTTCAAGTTCAAGCTCTCTTTCTTGTCCTGGTTTCCCCTCTTCAAACTCTCGGGGTGCTTGATGAGTTGAGCTTACGAATTTTGCATTACCTCGACCACCCCAACCACCTCTCGCAGCAATAATAGATTCGCCTTCCTGTTGTAGATCGGCAAGTATAGCACCACGCACCTCTTTTACTATAGTTCCAGCAGGGACACGAATGACAATGTCATCCCCCTTTTTACCATGTCGTAAACTACCTTCTCCATGGCGACCACGTCCAGCTTTATATATTCTATGGTACCGAATGTCCTGTAAGGTATGGAGTTGTTCATCAACTTCAATGATGATACTACCACCACTACCCCCGTTACCACCAGCAGGTCCGCCTTTGGGGACAAATTTTTCGCGTCTGAAAGCGACAATCCCATTTCCACCATGGCCTGCTTGCACCCTAATCTTTACATAATCAACAAATCTCATGTAATTTCCTATTGATGCCGTTCTGCTAAAGCATGCATTTTAGTTTTGTAGAATTCAAGAAACGCGGGGTCCTTTACATTCATGTCTGCCACAATTATTTCTGCAACTTCAACGTAGTCGAAGGCACATAGGGTGACCATTTCACCACTCTTTTCCCAGGCATCTTTCACCTGAACATGACTCATGATGCGTTCCATGGTCTGCGGCAGCTTGGATAGTAATTCAAATTTTTCCATATCAGAAAATGTCTTCTGATTTCCATCCCAATATTCTCTCAGAATAAGTTCAACCTCATTACTCAGTATTGAATTAAAATCTGATTGAGCTTGTTGTACGTAATGAGCTAGCCCTATGTCCTGTTGAAGGGGTAAATTGATCACAATAAAAATTGTATCTCTGGCTGCTTGTGGTGATGCTACCCATATAGGTGCTGCTGGTGCCTGAACGCTGGGTAGATCATAACTTGCCTGTTTCGCCGCACAGTTGAACAACATCAACAAAACTAAAAATAGGATACTTATTTGTTTTAACGACTTCATGCCAGATCCTGAATATTTTGATTTACTATTTCTGCGATTGATCCAGACTGTACAAGTGTAGCTATATGCTCAATATGTCCACTCAAAACACCATCTTCTTCCAGATATGGAACATTTTGTCTGATAAGGTGGTATATATCGTCACTACAATTAGCCAAGCTATACTTGGGATTAAGATCGCGCGCTTGAGCCGCACACAACAACTCAATAGCGAAAATGTGGGATGTATTATTTATTAGCTGTCGCAATTGGTATCCTGCGATAGGAGCCATACTCACATGATCTTCCTGATTTGCAGATGTGGGAATACTATCCACCGAGGCTGGGTGTGCTAAACTTTTATTCTCACTCGCCAATGCTGCAGCAGAAACCTGAGCAATCATTAGACCTGAGTTCAAGCCAGCTTTATTCATGAGAAACATAGGTAAACTGCTTTGGGCACTATCCTGAAAAGCTGCGATTCGTCTTTCACTCATGCTGGCGACATCTGCCAGCGTGATAGCTAAAAAGTCCATCACATGGGCGATTGGCGCAGCGTGAAAATTTCCTCCCGAAACAATAACATTGTCATCAATGATGGTTACCGGATTATCGGTGGTACTATTTGCTTCCCGGATCAATATTCCTTCAGCATAACTGATCAAGTCATAAAAAGAGCCATGTACCTGAGGCATACAACGTATGCTGTAAAAATCCTGAACGCGGTCACAGTTCACATGAGCCTCGCGGTATCCGCTTTCCTTCATCAGGTGGAACAGTAGTTTACCGGCGTAGTTTTGACCAACCTGATTCCTGGCTTGCTGAATTTCCTCACGAAAAGCAGTATCTGTCCCTAGCATGACTTCGGTGCTAAAGGCGCCAGTAGCACTTATTGTGAAGAATAGGTCTTTGATTGAGAATATAGCCTCAATGGCTAAGGCAGTACTCAGCTGAGTCCCATTGATGAGGGAAAGGCCTTCTTTCTCACGGAGGTCGATGGTTGCATATTTATGTGACTTAAGAATCATCTCAGCAGGGATAGCTTCACCATCAGGAGATAGAAATGAGCCTTCCCCTATAAGTGGTAAAGCTAAATCAGCCAGAGGTGCCAAATCTCCACTAGCACCAACGCTACCGCGTTCTCTTACAGTAGGGATCAGATCATTATTATAGAAATAGATAAGTGCTTCAATCACCTCAAGACGAATACCGGAATAGCCTCGTAGTAGGCTATTGATTTTTAGCAGTAAGATGAGACGCACGGTTCGTCGGGCCAGGTATTCCCCTGTTCCTGCAGCATGACTACGTAATAGATTGACCTGTAATTGTTTTAAGTTATCACTGGAGATCTGCTCATTTGCCAGCCGTCCAAAACCCGTATTCACACCATAGACGACATCGCCCTCATCCAGAATATGTTCAACGACATTCCTGGATCTATTGACCAAATCACTGGCTTCTGGACTGATCGATAATTGCGATGGGTGGTCCAATTCATGTCGTAGATTTTTAAGTGTAAAAGAATTGCCGTCTAAAATCATTTCACTTTCTCCACTTCATCAATTCACTTCTTTAACACCATGTGAGCGATACCAACTCCGGACCCCATCTACCAGTTCCTTCTCTGACTGAGCAGGAACATGTGGGATTGGAGTAGAATTTCTAAAGTAATCTCCGTAGCGCTTGGTAAATATTCGCTGGTCAAGTGAGATTATGGCTCCGAAATCAGTCGTACTTCGAATTAAGCGTCCAACACCTTGCTTGTATTTGATGGCAGCTTCAGGAACACTATATCCCATAAAATCATTCTCACCAGCCTGTTTTAAGGCATCACTATTGGCTCTTACGATAGGATCAGATGGAACAGAAAATGGCAGTTTTGCAATCACCAGGAGTTCCAGTGCATTCCCTGGAATATCAACACCTTGCCAGAAGCTATCCGTCGCTAACAAAATACTACCGGGATGCTTTCTAAACTGATTGATCAGATCCATTCTGGAGACCCGACTTGATTGAACCAATAAGCGTCTTCCGGAGCCTTTGATACGATCTTCCAACTCTTCCTGCCAGTTGAGCAGCATGGTGTAGCTGGTAAAAAGTATCATGGTCCCTACCGGATGGGTTTTCCAGATCTTCTCCAGCAAGAAGAGGACTTCAATCGTGTAATTTTCAGAATTTTGCATCCCTAGAAAGGTAGGTACAAAGATCCTTGCCTGATCCTCATAGAAAAAGGGTGATGGATAGGACATTTCTTTTAGCCTATCATGTCCTCGTAAACCCAATCGCTGCAGCAAATAGTTAAAGCTACCATCAACGGTGAGCGTACCGGAGGTAAAGATTGCAGATGAAAGGTCTTCATAAACTCTAGCCTGTAATTGTTTACCAATTTCAAGTGGGACCTGAACAAATTTTACGGCAACCATCTCGCTCTTGGGCATGATCTCAAACCAGTAGATCAAGTCCGGATCGTCAGCCGCAGCTTGTTTAGCCATGACTTCCAGCGTGCTGTTCAATGATTCACGCCAGGACTGCACTCTAGACCCAATTTCTACCAGTCCAGGAATTTTACTCTCATCCAATTCATCCAATGCTTTTTCAATATCTCGGGCCAAGCCAGCAAGTGTAGTCAAAGATGTTGTCAGTGTATACCATATCCCACGAACGGGAGCGAAAAGATCCGTATTTTTAGTGTACAACTCTTTATAGGTGAATGTGGCTCTCTGAACTTCGCGTTGTTTCGAATCTTTAAATTCAGTAAAAAAGGCAAGTAGGATCTTGTTGACTTCAACTACATCTGATTCTAACTGATCAAGTTTGCTGGTGATACCCTGTTTTTGCTTCTCATCCAGAGGAACCAACAAATGTCTTAGCTCAATAGATAAACCACTTTTATTTCGTCCCTTATAGAACAATTGGTCCATTTGTACGCGCATGCTACGGTGTGAAAATTCAGCAGCGAAGAATTGATAGGCTGTTTTTTCCAAGAGGTGGGCTTCATCAACGATCAAACGTTGATAATTGGGTAGAATGGCGTGATCTGAGGCTGCATCAGCCAATAACAGCGAATGGTTCACCACAACCAAGTGTGCCTTTGCGGATTCCTGCCGGAGTTTCCCCAGATAGCAAAAGTCATTGTGAGCGCAGACATTTGTAGTACAAAATCCTGGTTCACTATTCAACTTGGACCACACAAGAGCATGTCCCGTAGTATTAAAGCCATTATGCTCATCAATATCACCTGTGGGCGTATCATGGGCCCAGATGACCAGAGTTTGGAGCGCTTCCTTCTCTCGTCGGCTAAAACGCCAGCTAATATCACGAAGTGATCGCTGCCATTTTGTTTTACACAAGTAATTTTGCCGACCCTTCAGTAACAGAGCCCGTAATGGCAATCCTAACTGCTCCTGAATAAAGGGAATTTCTTTATGAAATAATTGATCCTGAAGATTCTTAGTATTACAGCTGATAAAAACAGGTTCTTCTTCATTTAACTCATGGCGTGTCAAAACGGCAGGTATGGTATATGCGAGACTCTTCCCAACACCTGTTCCTGCTTCAGCCATGAAGAATTCATCGTTCCGTATGGTCGTCTGAATATCAGTTGCCAGGGCGACCTGGGTTTCTCTGGGTTCATACCCTTCCAGGGTCTGTGACAAGAGGCCTTCTTTTGAGAAGATCTGATCCAAGTCGGGATACTCTCCGACTTTTTCATAGTGACGAATATTTGGTCTCTTGGGCAACTCGATGCGTGGGTATTCTTCAAGTTCACCTAATTCTCTGCCAGAAACCGTCCAATCCAGCATGCCTTTGTAGAGGGCCTCGTTGGGTAAACCGCTGCCATCCATTACTTTCACCAGAACTTCTAAAACATCCGGGCTTAGTCGTTTCATCTCTGAAATTAGGATTAGTAGGATATCAGCTACCAGATCGGCATCATAATCAGCTCTATGAGCACCCTCTTTTGACAATCCGTAGAATTCTGCAGCTGTACCCAGCTTGTGGTTGATCATATCATAACGAACCGTGCGAACCAAACTCAGGGTATCCATAAGTTTATTTTGAAGTGGGATTCCATCTATGGCTTCCCGCTTCGTATTCAGAAAGTTATGATCAAAGTAAATATTGTGAGCTACCAGCGGATGATCCCCGAGAAAATCATAAAGGTCATCAACCACTTCTTCAAAGGTTGGCGCATCTTTGATCATCTCATCAGTGATACCTGTAAGTTTTTGGATAAATTTTGGAATCCGTACCGGCGGCTTGATGAATTGTTGATAGCGTTCAGTCGGCACACCATTCACCACCTTGACCGCTCCAAATTCAATGACATAATCTGTTTTAGCAT
>CAZOBQ010000072.1:0-12426 GCA_964578155.1 uncultured Lentisphaeria bacterium | reverse complement strand
TATCGCAACTGGAGATCTACGTTGGCCAACCACTGCTGAACAGTGGGGCAATGTGACTGTTAAAGTAGCCAATGCCACCATTGTTGCCAATAATCCAACCGATTTTGACATCCTGTCCATCGATGATGGTAGCGGTTCAGTTCTGGTTGATGATGACTCCGATAGCCTTTCTGCTTTTGGACCAACAGAATATATCCAACCTCCAGCTGGATCTGTTTATGAATCGGTTCGTGGCTGGGTTTACCATCACTATGGATCTTATGATGATTCAACAACCTATAAACTGGTACCTCTCTATTGGAGTGATCTGGTTCTAGAGGGAACAGCTATTGACAATATGCAGGTTCCACAGGGATATGCTTTAGGTAACTACCCTAACCCATTTAACCCTACAACAAATATCGCATTCAGGATTCCGGAAGCACAACAAGTCCAATTGGTGATTTACAACCAGCTGGGACAACATGTGGTCACATTGATGGATCAGTCCGTCAGTGCTGGTGAATATGAAGTACCCTGGAAGGGGCTTGATGCCAAGGGCAGACCGGTTTCTTCGGGTTTGTATTTCTATCGCCTGATTGCAGGTACTGAACAAATGGTCGGAAAGATGACCTATTTGAAATAATCAGTTTTAGTGTCTTCGCGAGTGATTCCGACCTAAGGTCGGAATCACTCGGCGATCGCAGATTTGAGACTGGTCTTGACACTCAAGTCAATAATCCGGTCCCTGAGCCTGCCGAAGGGTCCTCGCAAAGACAATTAATGCTAGTTCCATGTTCATAAAAGTAATGGAGATTGATTTGAGAAAATATGCAGCAATAATATTTGGGAAGGGTAGCCTCGTGATAGGGCTATTATTTCTGCTAATTATTAGCTGTGACCCACTAAAAAATCCTTTTTTGCAGGAACTACCTACTGATAGCCTTCAAAATCGAGCTCCTGAGACACATCTCTTTCTCAATTTTCCAGCTGACTCAGTGCTGCCTGATACCACAACTAGTCAGCAAATGCTTTACTGGTGGGGAGAAGACCCAGACGGTGAAGTTGTTGCCTATCACGTACGCTGGAGTTTTGAAGATACCTGGAGTAGGACCCTGGCAGAAGATTCCATTTTTTTCCTCCCTTTGAAAACCACCTATGATGAATTCGTATTTCAAGTGAAATCCGAAGACAATGATGGAACCCTTGATCCCACACCAGCCTACTTACGTATTCCCGTTGCCAATTCTTTGCCGGAAATTGAATTTACAATAGATTCAAATCCAGTGGTGGGATCAAATCCAAATGTTACCCATGTGACTTTCCCCACCCGAACTTTCGCTTGGTCAGTCTCAGATCTTGATGGCTTAGAGACTATTAGCCGGGTGAGATATGCGTTAGACGATACGATGAACTGGCACATCCTTGAGGGTGATATTAATACGATAACACTTGAAGGGATCGAACCTGGTTTCCATACTTTTTATGTGCAAGCTATTGATACTGCTGGAGCCGGTAGTCAGATCATTCATTTCCCAGATTCAAGCGATGTAACCAGACCAAATAAATGGAAAGTGATCCAACCCCAAGGTAAAGTATTAATTATAGATGATTATGAACGCGATAATGGGAGTGCCGAGCAATTCTATGGGGACTTGATCGATTCTCTATATGGTGAAAATAACTACTCTGTATTTGAAATAGGAACAAATGAGAAGGCCTTTCCCTCCTCTCAGGTGGATCAAGTCGCAATGTTTAGCTATTTCGAAACTGTAATCTGGTATCATTTCACCAAAGCTACCAGACTTCCCCAGGCTGATTTAGCCCTTAGGAATTACCTTGAGACAGGCGGGAATATCTTTGTCTCATCTCTATCCGTAAACTTGGACTACACCTTTATTCAAATGGGTTCAACCTTTAAGTATACACCATATGACGCAATTGCGGGAGATTTACAAATTAGAGTAATGGACTCTTTTTCTGCTGATCCTGATGCTGGAACTGGGGATACACTAGCCACAGGAGTTGAAGAGACTATCCCATACGCACTATACTCGTTCTCTCCCCCGGAGAACTTAGAAACCGGAGAATCCAGTAAAGATTTATTTCGATTAACTGACCCTCGGGATATCTCTGAAATTTGGACAGGGAATCCACCGGTTGGACAACTATATAAACCAACACCTACATCTGGACAGTGTGTATATTTTTCACTTCCTCTTCATTTATTTACGGCAAATGATAATATCATTCCTGTGATGGATAATATTCTTACTAAGGTATTTGAATAGTGAAGTTCAGTATCTTCACCAGTCTTCTACTCCTTATCGCTCTGTCTCTACCGGCTCAGGGAACCTGCGTCATTGAGGGTCAAGTCACTGATCCTGTCGCTGGAATTCCTTTGCCTGGCGTAAATGTCATCATCAAGGGTACTTACTACGGAAGCGCAACTGATTTAGACGGTCGATTCAGACTCACCGGGATGTCACCCGGTACTTATGATATTGAATTCACCATGATCGGGTATAAGGTTGTCCTGAAAACCGATGTTACTGCCATTACCGGCGTACCGGCACAAGTATTCATTGAACTTGAAGAGACAACCCTGGCACTTGGTCAAGAAATTGTTGTTGAGGGTAAGCGTCCCCTGTTGGAAGTAGACCAAACTTCCTCCAGTGTTCGTCTAACCTCTGATGAGCTCAAGCTAAATATTGTTGAAAATCTCACGGATATCCTCTCAGAGCAGGTTGGAATCACTTCACAAGATAACGAGATCCATGTTCGTGGTGGAAGAGTTGATGAATCCATGTTTATTGTAGATGGCATGTCAGTTAAAGATCCTCTCTCCGGATATTCCAACAACCTGTATGTCAATGTTGATGCTATTGAGGAATTGGAAGTGATTACGGGTGGATTCAATGCTGAATACGGCCAGGCCATGTCCGGAATTATCAACATTCGTATCAAAGAGGGATCAAAAGATTACCACGGGACACTGGCTTATTCCAGTGATAATATTGGATTGTCCGATCTCCCCTGGGATAGTTTTAATAAAGACCGACTCGAATTTACTCTCAGTGGACCCGAACCAATTACCTCCGCTATAGCGGCACTTGGCTTAAAATTACCCGGTGATTTTAGCTTTTTTGCCAATGCCTATATGCACATAAATGATACTTATCTACCTCAGGCTGATGAAATTGTACCAGCCCAGGATTGGATGAAACAACTGACTATTAGAGAAGAGAACGATTGGCATGCCCTTTATAAACTAACCTGGCGTATGAATAGTCAGCAAAAACTCAGTGTTTCTTATGATCGGTCACTCAATATTAATCAAGGTTATTTCATGTCCCGTTTTCAGGGTAGCAGTGGTTTTCCTTATGATTACCAGGAAATGCTGAACAACTATAATACACTGACCAAAGAGTCTATTCTCACAACATTCCTTTATACACATACTATCTCATCCAAACTTTTTTATGAGATCACAGCCGGACGTTTCTTTACCACTCTTCATTCAGCCGTTCAGGGAAAACACTGGACTGAATATGAACAAACAGCTGATATCGAACCTATTAAATATTTACAGCCTGGTATCGATGGTGTGATCGATATTGCCTATGGTGACGAATTCTGGGATCACGGAGATGCTCCAGATTGGTATGACTATTACTCAGACAATCTTTCTGTAGATTTTGACTTGAATTATAAACCATCACAACGTCACAGCTTTAAAACCGGATTTGATCATAAACAGTCCGAGCTCCAGGTGATCGATATCGATTCGCCATGGCTGGGAGAATCCGGCCTGGGTCGTAATTATGATTATTTCAATGTCACGACAGACTATGGTTCTATCTATTTTCAAGATCGTATCACATTTGATGGAATGATCGCTAACCTTGGAATCCGTTATGACTACTGGTTCCCTGGACAATATTTAGAGGATGCAGTTGCAGATCAAAATGTTTTAACCATTACAGATGCAGCACGCGAGAAGTTCGATAATGAAACGTTTAAATTATTTGGGAAACGTGGTAAAGGTCATATTAGTCCCCGCCTTGGAATCTCCCATCCCGTAACTGATTCCGACGTGCTCTATTTCAATTATGGCCATTTCTCACAATTGCCAACCTTTAATTATGTCTATGCCAAACTGAGGTCATCTGCTGAAGCAACCTATCAACTTTTTGGAAACCCTAACCTGAACCCAAAGACGACAGTGGCCTATGAGATCGGTATCAAACATAAGTTTGATGCAAATCAGGTTCTGGAGATCAAAGCCTTTTATAAGGATATGTTTGATTATGAAACCAGTCAGCGTGTGACGCTATTTAACCCACGCTATGGTCACCTATCATACCTGATCTACATCAATGCCGACTACGCCCGTTCTAGGGGTATAGAAATGAAGTTTAAGCGTCGCTTTGCCACGTTTTTCTCTGCAGATGCTAATTTGAGCTACAGTATTACCACGGGGAAAAGTTCAACGCCTTTAGATAATCTTCTGGTGGAAGCAGGCCGTCTGGATGAAAAACCATTAGGCGAAAATTTCCTCCGTTGGGATCAACCACTGAGTCTTTTCACCAACCTGCATTTTAATGTTGGAGAGAAAGACAAATTTCAATTCATGGGGATTAATCTACCACGCAACTGGGGAGTCTCAGCTCGTATTGAGTACGAAACCGGACGCAGGTATACTGCCATGGAAAATGTGTCTCTTCGTGAAGTGGATGGCAAACTCTATTACGAGGGAACCTCCAATAGCGATACACCTTACACAGAGCTGGCTGATCCAATTACAACAGTCGACATAAAAATTAACAAGTTCTTCAAGCTCATGTCCCTGGACTGGAAAGCCTATGGAACAATTGAGAATGTCTTCAACGCTCAAAGACCTCGCAGTATCAATGTATTTACGGGTGAACCCTTTGATCCAGGCGAGATCTTTTCATATGGATATATAAACAGTCCAGATCCTAACCTCAATCCCGGTCGTTATTACACACCCCGCACAGTTGAGCTTGGAATGAGTCTGAGGTTCTAATGAAGCGAATTATCAGCATCATGGTCCTCCTCGTTTTTAGCCAAGTGTCTTTTGCGCAGAGCAATCTGTTTCCACAGCTGGGTGGTCAACGAGCAGGGACGTCCTCTTTCTCATTTTTAAAGATTGGCATTAATGCCAGGGCCCATGGTATGGGTGGCGCTTATACCGCTATCGGTACTGATGCCAGCAGTCTGTTTTGGAATCCAGCAGGAGCTGCTCAAATGTCTACCCAAAGGAGCATTTCAATCGATCAAAGTCAGTGGGTAGCTGATTTTCAGATCTCCAGTTTCGCTGGTGTATGGCAAGTTGGGGGCATCCATCATTTCGGAATCAGTGCCCTAGCTTTGTATGCTCCGCCAATGGAAGTCACCACAGAATATCGTCCCGACGGAACAGGTGAGTATTTTAACTATGGGGATATGCTTCTAGGACTTACTTATGCTTTACGCATGACTGATAGATTCTCGTTTGGTTTGACCACTAAACTCGTAGACGAGCAACTTGCTGATCTACACATGCGAAGTGTTCTTTTAGATCTGGGGACATATTACCGTACCGGGTACAATGATCTACGCTTTGCAGTCGCCTTCTTAAATTTTGGCATGCCTGCTAAACCTTCAGGTGTTTACCTGAATCAGGATAGTGTGGAAACTCATTATGAAGCATTTGCACCACCGACGACTTTCCGCCTGGGTGTTGCCAATGAATGGCTACAGAGTGATTTTCATGAATTGACTTCCACTATCCAGCTAAATCATCCAGTTGATAATGTGGAAAGTATCACCGTCGCGCTGGAATACGGGCTGGCAAATTTACTTTTCGCACGAGGTGGAATCACTCCTGGTGATGAAGTAAGTCCTTGGGCCTTTGGTCTTGGCGTTAAATGGGCCGGTTTTACCTTTGACTATTCCTACGCAGATATGACTGACCTGAGTAGTTCCGAACACTTTACTTTGGGATGGACATTCTAATGAAATTTCTGAAGTATATCAGTATCATACTTTCACTCCTTATAGTAAGCTGTGGAGTTAAGATTGAGCTCCCAACTGAAAATTTTATTGAGGATCCAGGTTTTGGAGCCGGAGATACTTCCTACATCAGGATCAGTCCCGACTGGGATAGCGATAATGGATACGACTTTGCACGTCCCTGGGATATCGTGGTTGGTACCGATGGATATGTTTTTATCGCAGATCGTGATCAGGCTAAAATTCATACCATAAGTGGTGCTGGTTCAGAAGTGATCACCGATGCTTTTGGAAATGATTTTACAGATCTCACCAACCTGGTAGATCCGGCAGGTGATCCTGTTTTGCCAATGGCCATCGCCCAAGATTCGCGTTTGAATCTATTTATTGCCGATAGCAGTAATCGATTACTCGTCTGGAATCAATACCTGAATAACGTTGGTGTGGATTCCATGGTTAGCTCAGTTCTGCTACAGTCGCCTGATGGCGTTTTACTCCAGGTTAGTAACTTTGACTCCATTGCAATGCTCCAATCTGAGGATTGGGATGTTCAGACCCTTAATTGGAGTACTGAGAATCTTGACCAATGGTTGGCTCCACGCTTATTCTGGGATGCTGGTGACAGCCATGAAGCAACTCAAGTGAACCGATATTATATTGACGCTGATTCAATTCAAGTCACAGGTGTTGGTGCTATCGGTGATCTTTGTCGAGTAGCCGATGCACATTCAAATGCTATTCTGACGCTTGCATATATACCAACGGCTTTACTCATGACAGGAACTGGTGATGAGATACTGGTTTATCGTGGATCTATGACTGAACGTACCATCTCAACTGGAACAGGAAATGGGACAGCAAATGACCCTCGAGGTTTAGTGCATGGTCCCGATAATGCCATTTATTACACTCAGTGGGGTGAGAATTTCAGTGTCCACAAAGTCGGTGGCAGTTCAGGTTTCGAATATGGCGAGGATGAGATTATGGAAATTGGTCGTTATGATCATGCCTCTGATATCAGCCTAGATCCCATTGGAAATATTTATGTCGCGGATACGGGTCACGATCTTATCCAACAATTTACGTCCACTGGCGTTTTTGCATTTAATATTGGAACAAGTAAGATTTTTGTCGATTCGACCATCACTGATTCCATCCTGGTAAATTCTGTTTATGAAACCGTGCTAAGAGACACAAGTATTCAAGTAGAAGTAGCTGACAATTTAACTTCGCCACGAAGTGTAGCTGTTGATGAAACAGGTGTTGTATATATTGCTGATACGGAGAATAATCGGGTTATGCGATATCGCCTTTCAACAGAGTTGGACTACAGTACCGAATAAATTATAGTGCTATCCAGCATGTTATTTTCTTAATTATCATCTAAATGAAGTATACCACCCCTATAGTCATAGTAATAATTTTTGTAAGTATGGTTACCGCCTTGTTCTTCTCTATTGGCAGCACTCAGCAAATGACAGTGGTGTATGAAGGAAATCTTACCAAAAGCCCAATAGAGATGGTGTTAAACCAATTCCAGGATAGTGAATGCGGTATGATCATTGACGATCTAGCTTTTGCTTCCCAAGTAATTGCGCCAGATGGAAAAACCTGGTTCTTTCATGACCATGGCGGCATGGCAGCCTGGCTCAAGACCAAATCCTTTAGAGATAATGCCGTGATCTGGGTGCATGACCTGGACAGTGGTGACTGGATTGATGCTCGTAAAGCATGGTATAGTCGTACGGATCATACGCCTATGTTATATGGCTTTGGAGCATACTCCCTAAAGCAGGATGGATTTATTGATTTTGAAACCATGCAATTATTTATGGCAAGAGGAGAAACCATAGCCAACCCCAAATACCGTGAGCAGATCTTAGGCGAATAATGGAAACCGTTGACATTCTATCTGTGATCACCATCGCCTTTTTAGGATCATTTGGTCATTGTATTGGTATGTGTGGAGGGATTGTTATTGCCTATTCCAGCGTTGGTCTGGAACGTGATAGAAGCAAATCTTCTCAGGTATTCAGCCACTTACTATACTCATTTGGTAGAGTTACAACCTATAGTCTTCTTGGAGCCATATTCGGTGCTTTGGGTGGTGTTGTTGTCTTCAACAATACGACCAACGGGATTTTGTGGATTGTTGCGGGCATCGCAATGATTCTAGCGGGAATGTCACTTCTAGGCAAAATTCGTTTTCTCTCACTTTTAGAAACTTCTTTTTCAAGCTCCACTTGGTATCAGAATAAATTTAGAAGCCTGCTAAAAAGCGATTCCCTCTTTGGGTTTTATCTTTTAGGTATGTTGAATGGACTCTTACCTTGCGGTTTTGTTTACTTTTTTGCCATTACCGCAGCCAGTACAGCCAGCCCTCTATATGGCGCCTTTGTTATGTTTATCTTTGGTTTGAGTACAATTCCAGCTTTGTTTAGTCTTGGTTTTTTTGTGGGGCTCTTCAAAAAGCTAAGGTTACGACATATTATGACAAAACTAGCTTCATTTGCGGTCATTGCCTATGGTCTCTTTACGCTTTACAATGGCTATAAATACCTTGTTGAGCCAACCCGCACTGTTCTGGAGTGCCATTAATTATTTCTCAGAATATCATCCTCAACTGGTCGCTAAGTGACCGGAAGAATCTCAGATTCTCAATAGCCCGTCCTTTAGGGCGGGGATTCAAATAACCACTCTACTGGTTTTGTAAGCAGTGGCATGTCTTAATAAATGCCACTGCTTACAAAATAACTTAATTTTATATTCTCTACCCCCGGGTTAAAACCCGGGGCTATTGAGATGTCAACAAACATATAACTACACCAAACAAAAAAATCCGCCAATAGCGGATTCCATATACCCAGTTTTTCCATTTTAATTCTATTTAAAAAGTGCTTTGAGAGAGCCCCAGGTGTGATTTACGCTGGAAATATTGGATGGTATTGTAATCATTTTGCTCAGCTCTACGTTACCCATGATATCTTTGATCTTTAGACGATAGTAGTAGTCTCTTCCTGAAACTTTTGCAATAATACTATCATCAACAAAGGTGTAACCACTTCCCTGACCCTGTGCATGTAAGTAGCCGATCTCGAAAAAGGTATCGCCATCGGTGCTACGTTGAATTTCAAACCCAACAATATCATCTTCTGAACTCGTACTCCATTGGATTACGATACGAGCATTTTCAGCATAGCCTTCAAAATTAGTGATCTCAACTGCCGCCCAAATAGTGGACATGAGTAAAATCATTATAACTATAGATTTAAATAATTTCACGGGTTGAAAATAGTTAAGCCATTGGACCAAACCAATGCC
Organism: uncultured Lentisphaeria bacterium; assembly: GCA_964578155.1. Taxonomy (GTDB): domain Bacteria; phylum Fidelibacterota; class UBA8477; order UBA8477; family JABMPR01; genus JABMPR01. The sequence goes on along the minus strand of CAZOBQ010000072.1, from coordinate 3,108 downwards.
TTTTTGATAATATTCGCCAGCACTTGATCTGGGTCAAGACGCCTGCAGGTCCTGTTTTTTTGATAATTCAAGACTTCCACTCTATTTTTTGGTGATCTTTCCAAACCAGACCCTCATAGATAGCCCGGCTAGAGGCGCATATTTTGGATTGAATCCATATTCTGACTCAGGGGTTCCACCAGAGAAGTTATGGAAATATCCCACTTCAACCCCCCAATCCCGTTTGTAATTGACACCATAAAGGAAACCAAACTGATGTGTTTTATCTCCCCAAAGACTGGTGAGCAAATAGGCGTATCTCAAACCCAGGTAACCGTAGTTAAAAATATCCTTTTCAGTCCTTTTGTACTTCTTCCCATCCTTCATGAATTTGACAATTCGTTCTTTCCGAGAGACGTTGTAGTAGGTTGCTTCAACTGAGCTTTGCTCAGCATAGGTTCCTGCAAAATTTAGCGTATGAAGCTGCTTGCCAGTATCTCTTAGAAGGAAGGTCATATCTAGTCCACTTCCCAGTATTGGCAGCAAGCCAAGTCGCACTCCAGCATCAACCTTCTCGCTCAAACCCTTCCTAAAAACAAATTGCGGAGCTACGTTCTCGACAGAAAAAAGCACTCCACGATAGGTTTCATCTGGTTTGAGGGGTTCAGGAGAAATGACTGGGTGAGATGTGCATGAGATAAAAATCAGCACGAGCAGTAAAGAGTATGATATCGATTTTAACATGTCATTTAATTTCCTACTGATGAGTTAAGATGACAAGGATTTTGTTTATGTAGTGATGTTTCATGTAAGGCCTCTATATAAATCATTTTGGACACTAGCCCCTGAGTTTAGATTATCGCATGGATACTAAACAAGAAATAGTAAAAGATTGGATCTACCGATATACTGGAGTAGAGCCTGAAGCCTTTGGGGAACGAATACTCCTCACTAACTTTAAAAATTATGTAGATAAATTTGCTCATCGTTTCAATGTACCGGTTTGTGGTAAAGATCGCTCAATGACTGTTGCCACAAATACAGAAGGTTTGAGCATCATAAATTTTGGAATGGGTAGCGCAAATGCAGCCACAGTGATGGATCTGCTTTCAGCTGTAAATCCCTACGGAGTACTTTTCTTAGGAAAATGTGGTGGTCTTAAGGAGTCAACCGACCTTGGACATTTCATTCTTCCAATAGCTGCAATCCGTGGTGAAGGTACAAGTAATGATTACTTGAGACCTGAGGTTCCGGCAATGCCCAGTTTCAAGATTCATAAATACACCTCGCAGGTGCTTGTGGATCACGGACTGGATTATCGTACCGGTGTTGTTTATACCACGAACCGTAGAGTTTGGGAACACGATATGGCTTTTAAAGAATATCTAAAAGAGATTCGGGCCATTGGTATTGATATGGAAACGGCGACCATCTTCATAACCGGTCTGGCCAATGATATTCCTCGTGGAGCATTGTTACTGGTTAGTGATTTACCAATGGTAGCTGAAGGTGTTAAGACGGAAGCCTTAGATCAGAGCGTTACTAAGAAGTATGTGGATCTTCATCTGGATATTGGTATTGAAACCATGTCCCATATCGCCGACCAGGGCGAGCAGATCAAACACTTTTCGTTTTAAATAATCAATTATCCAATCCGGGTAGAGCTTGTGGAGAGACGCGATGCATCGCGTCTTTACTGCCCTTGCCACAAACTGATATTTATAGATATAAGTAATCTATCTAGGCTTTACATCATTTATTCAAATTATAAAGGCCGTTAACGGCCTTTTCTGATTATACGGTTTTATGACATCCCAGTCGTAAACAACTGGGTTATTGAAACGTCTATCTTAATAGGGTGATGCGTTGCATCTGACTATCAGCACCTGAAGTTAAACGAACGAGATAGACACCTGAGCTCTGAGCGTTACCGCTATAGTCTGTTCCATCCCACTGAAAAGGATGATCACCAGAACCATGATAACCCTCTGTGATGGTTCTAACCAGCCTTCCCTGCATATCATAGATGCTCAATTCAATGACTGCGGCTTCTTTCAGGTTAAAGCTAAGGTTAACCAGTGGGTTGAAAGGATTAGGGAAGGCTGGCGATAAACTGAGACTCCTTGGGATCTGTAAGTCATTGTCGTCTCTCACAGTAACACTGATGATGTCATGATAGGTGATGTTGCTGACATAATCTACATCAGCTAAGCGATAGGAGTAGGTCTCGCCTACTTCAACAGCTTCATCAACAAAGTTATATGTGGTCTGTCTGGTAGTTGAACCTTGTCCCAGTAAAGCTTCGTCTGTAATAAATGAGGTGATCTCTTCCCAATCGGTGGCTGAGCCAGAAGAAGCCCGTTCAATGATGAAATCTTGATTCTCGATCTCAGATTCAGTGACCCATTTCAGGTCAACTGTAGCGTTTAATGAAGTGGCTTCCCACAGTCCTAATTCAACGGGAAGACTAACATCACCCGAGACAATATTGGTAAAAGCATTGACCGCCTTATTTGCAGTGAAAGCTCCACTTGCTACTGTCGCGCCTGCAGTATTGGTCGTCGTTGCTGTTCCAGATATATTATAAACGACATAGTATCTGACTGATAAGGCAGTCGTGACGCTCTCCGAGGCACCAAGTGTAATATTGGCAGTACCTCCTGAGAAAGTACTTGAACCAATTGAGGCGTCTGTTCCGCCCCCATCCCAAGTACCATTGCCAGAATCTTTGTGTATCTGCACTGAAGATATGTCAATGTCAGCTGCAGTCCCCGTAAGTGTAATAGTTACTGCACTCCAGGTTGCTGACAGTTTAGTTGTCTGAAGCTGAAAGTAAACCATTCCAACATCAGTAGCACCCTGTCCGGTATTAGTAGGAATCAAGGTGGCTCCGGTAACATTAATTTGTGTAGGTGCAGCCCGAAGAAGGCCAATGCTTAAGCTAAATAATAGCAGGAAGAGTGATATCTTGTTAGATGTTACCCTTTTATTTGTGATCTTCCCCAAGGAAAGCCTTATTCCTGTTAACTCAATCACTTAAATCTTTACCCTCTCTCGTTTTCGCACACATTATAATTGGCACCTTCTTCTCTACAAGACTATTTATCTCACGATTGATAAATGTCACAG
>CAZOBQ010000071.1:0-12505 GCA_964578155.1 uncultured Lentisphaeria bacterium | reverse complement strand
CGTTTGTAGATATTTCTCACCATGCAGCACTGAACCAGACATTTCAGCAACAGTTTTTTCTGTCTCGTAGAGTTGCTGAGCAATTGCACCTCTAAACATGACAGCCACATTAGAAAAGTCAGAGCTGGCACTATGTGGATTAGCAGACATGACGAATGAAACAGGACCCTCAGGAGAATCCACAATACAAACCTTCCGATGATTTGCTTTTAGGTTTAAAAAATCAAAGTAACTCCTGAAAGTGACTTTCTGACCTTGAGCATCAAATGGATTTGGTAATATCCCGTATTTATTTGAGTTCCCAAACCACTGTATAAATGTCCGCCAGATACTGCTATAGATGGGAGCACTGTCTCTGATTTTTCTCAGATCTGTGATGATCACGTTGATCCCATTTGCTTTCAAGGCTTCAAGCTCTGATGCAATGGAACCACCGTAGAATACATTCACGGGATCGGTGATAAAGTCGATTTGGAGGTCAGGATATTTTTGTTTCTGCTGAATGAGTTTCTCTTGAAGTTCCAGCGTGATATTACGATATACAAAACCTGATGGACCGGTGTATTGATTAAACAAAAACATATCAATCAGAATGTATTTTTCAGCTTGCTCAATATAGGTAAATAAGGAATCAAATATTTCCTGGTGCTGGACTGTATCTCCCACACTGTTGACCGATGTGAGATCAACAAGCAGCTCTACTCCAGAGGTGTCTGCATAAATGATATCTGATGTATAATTCAACCCATGGGGAAGTGGTTTGTTGCCCTGGTAGACACCTACTGAGAACAACCATAGGATAGTTCCATATATAAGAGCCGTATTCACTGCTTATATCCTACTATATCTTCACAAAAATCTTTTTGCTGTACAGATACCAGAGAATTGCCAGCCAGGCTAGAATGTTGGTGATGGCAAACAAGAGTGACCCATTCAACTCGCCTGCAAGCGGTACAAAAAATCCTTGATACATGGCCTGTTTTATCGAAATAATGGCCCCATCAGCATCCGTGGTTTTGAGCATGTACATCAAGCGGCCAATAATACCCGAGCCTACAAAAACAACCAAGGCATTACTACCAAAAACAATAGCTGGTTTGGTCCAAAAGTCTAATTTTTTTACATCAATGAGATAAGATGACAGGACGATCATCATCACAGCCAGACCATCCATAGTGACCACATAAGAAACAGTCCAAAGTTGCTTGTTGATAGGCTCAATGAGACTAAGCATTGATCCAGACATAAAAAGAATAATACCAACCACACTCAAATTCGAGAGTTTTTCCTGATGATCTATAGGACGACGTAAATATTCACCCAGCCAGAAGCCGCTTAATAGAGTGACAGCAGCAGGCAGGGTTGACAGGAGTCCTTCAGGATCAAAGGGGAGACCCATACCACCATAAATATGAGCTTCACCAAGTATGAGAAGATCCAAATACCGCACAAAGTTATTTTCTAAACCAAAGCTGCCAGCTCCCCAACCCTCGAGTAGAGGAACCCGCATAAAGAATTCATAGATTAAGACAAGGGCTCCTACAGCTATTATTTGTTGTTTTATTTTTGGAAAATAGAGAACGATGAGTCCGCCAATCAGGTAACTAAGACCAATTCGCTGAAGAACTCCCACAAGCCGTATAGTTTGGAATCGTCGAAAAATGTCAAGGAATTCAAAATCGGCCGCCATCTGTGCATTCAACGGAATATTGAATGGAAAGCCACCCAGGAAGAGTCCAAACCCAATAATGATGGCCCCACGAGACCAGACTTTCTTTTTCAATGCTGCCATGTCTGCACCGGCTTCCACACGTTTCCCAAAGCTGAGAGCCATGGCCACACCTACGATAAAAAGGAAAAATGGAAAAACCAGATCGGTTGGTGTCCAACCATGCCATTTTGCATGTCGTAGAGGCGCATAGATATGAGACCAACTACCCGGATTATTAACTAGAATCATTAATCCGACTGTTAAGCCTCGAAAAACATCTAGTGAAATCATGCGCTCTTTCATGCGGTCTCCTTTATCAACTATGCGTTTATTATGAGTTCAAAATAGATGGAAAATTTCCATTATCCCACGAGAAATAATAAATTTCGAATTCTTAACAGACTGGTTTAGTCTTTGCTTCATGCAATCGTGACTGATTGACAGTAATTAACTAAAAAAACAAGCTGCCGAGTGGAGTTCATGCTTGAAATGTAAAGAATGCAGGTGTTAGTTATAACGTGAAAAAAACTATCGCGGAAATCATAATTTTTCATCGCCTATAAACATAGATTGGAGCTAGTATCATGACAGGTATTGATACTGAATTATACCCGAAAGCAGAAACCCGACATGGCAAAAAGAGTAGCGCTTTCAAAAACGCCAAGAAAGCCTTACGTGATGAGCGTATAAGTGGCCTCACAGGAGCTTTCCTGGCATTTTTCATTTTGGGTCATCTGATACTGGAAAGTAGTATCCTGGTGAGTGTCCAGCTGTATGAAGATGTAGCCTATTTCATGGAACATACGGTTCCTATGGCTCAACCCTTGATCTTTATTGTCACCATTGTATTCTTTGTCCATTTCGTGTGGGCAGGTCGCAAGATACCTGGCAAGTTGCGAGATCGAAAAAAGATGCTGGAACTGGGTGTAAAGCTTAAAACATCTCGGAAAGGTTGGAAGCAGGATCCTAAATCCGATATCCAGTTAAGGAAACATTTTGAAACCTCATTATGGATCTGGCAAGTTCGGACAGCCATGATCGTTCTGGCAACAGGGGCATTTCATCTCTTTCTCGTTATGTGGAATATCTTTACCGATATGGGTGTAGTTGGACAGACCGTCGGGTTAACAGCCGATGTGGCTACCTCACGGGTTGCCAGTGGTCTCTGGATCCTCTATGCCGTCCTCATGATCTCTGTGGTTGCTCATATGGCAATTGGAGTTTACCGACTTTTGGTTAAATGGTTCGCTGACACCTGGTTTGTACGCAACTATGCAAAAGCCCTATTCTATTTTCTATTTTGGTTCTATACGATCCTGGGAACAGCTACCGTTATAGCAATGGCTGGTCCTCTGGAGGGGATTCTATCATGAAGGTTATAAATACTGATGTTTTGGTCATCGGAGCTGGTTTAGCTGGGGAACGTGCTGGTATTGCCAGTGCCCAGGCTGGTCATGATGTAACCATACTTTCTTTGGTCCCGCCACGTAGAAGTCACTCTGCAGCTGCTCAAGGTGGAATGCAGGCGTCTCTTGGAAATTCTGCCAAAGGTAAGGGTGATAATCCTACCGTTCACTGGTTGGATACGGTAAAAGGTTCCGATTGGGGAGCCGATCAAGAAGTAGCTCGTATCTTTGCTGATAACGCTCCCATCGCCATGCGCGAAATGGCTCATTTTGGGGTTCCCTGGAACCGAGTTGAGGGCGGACCACGCGAAGTCTACATCAAAGGTGAGAAAACTACTATTGTTGAAGATGACGAAAATGAAGGTTTGATCACAGCTCGCGATTTTGGTGGTACAGCCAAATGGCGCACTTGCTACACCGCCGATGGGACAGGTCATACCGTACTCTATGCCATGGATAACCTGGCAGTTCAACTTGATATTACTATTCATGATCGCATGGAAGCACTCAGTCTGATTCATGAAGATGGTGTTTGTTTGGGAGCCATTGTTCGATCGCTACGGGATGGTGAGATTATCGCCTATATGGCTAAAACCACAGTAATCGCAACCGGTGGATACGGTCGTCTTTATGGTGAATCAACCAACGCTATTATTAATGAGGGAACAGGTTCCTGGCTAGCACTTCAAACCGGTTTGGTACCATTAGGTAATATGGAAGCCGTTCAATTTCATCCAACTGGGATTGTGCCAACAGATATTCTGGTAACTGAAGGTTGCCGTGGAGATGGTGGACTCTTGTTAGATGTGGATGAATATCGTTTCATGCCTGAATATGAGCCTGAGAAACAGGAATTAGCCTCACGTGATGTGGTTTCCCGCCGCATGAAAGAACATATTCTCGAAGGTAAGGGTGTTCAATCATCCTATGGAGAGCATCTCTGGCTGGATCTTCGACATCTCGGCGAAGAACATCTGACAACCAAGCTGCGTGAAGTGTATGATATTTGTATGTACTTCATTGGTGTGAACCCCATTAAGGAATTGATCCCTGTGAGACCAACCCAGCACTATTCAATGGGTGGAATTCGTGTGAACAAAGATGGGCAAGCCTATGGATTAAAGGGCCTATTCGCCCTGGGTGAGGTTGCCTGTTGGGATATGCATGGTTTTAATCGTCTGGGTGGAAACTCCCTGGCTGAAACAGTAGTGGCCGGTATGGTTGTTGGTGAGAAGATTGCCGAGTATGCTCGTACGGTTGAACTAAATGCAAACGTGTCTTTAGCTGAGAAATTTGCCAAGGAACAGACAGACAAGATTGATTACTTGATAAACAATTCCGGTACTGAGGATGTTTATGCTATTCGTGACGAGGTCGCAGAGCTCCTAAAAGATCATGTGCATATTTTTAGAACTGGTGAAGGTCTGGAGAAAGCCGTTAATGGTTTGAAAGCTATTCTTGGTAGAGTCAAGAATGTAAAAGTCAAGGCAACTGCTCCAGGTATGAATCCTGAATTATCCCAAGCGCTACGCATTGAAGGAATGGCCAAGCAGGCATTCATCATTGCTAAGGGTGCTTTACTGAGAACAGAATCCCGTGGAGCACATACTAGAGAAGACTTTCCTGCTCGCGATGATAAAAACTGGCTGAACCGTACATTGGCCACCTGGACAGTGGGTTCGGATGAACCTGAGTTCAACTATGAACCTGTGGGTCAATTGGATCTACCTCCTGGTGATCGTGGATACGGTGGAGGACAGATGGTTGACATGGATCTTAGTATAGAAGAATACAATGCTAAGGTGGATGCAGAGCAAATTGCTTTAGGTAAACAAGCTACAGATGAACCCATTGGTGTTCGTCTTCCCAAAGAAGCCTGGCGTGAAGAATCACCTTATAAGGATGCAAAATAATGGCACGTACATTAACCTTTAAAATATTCAGATATAATCCCACCAAGGATAATGATGAACCGCATATTGATACATTTGAGCTGGAAGAAACTCCCCGCTTAAATCTCTTTACTGCGCTACATCGTATAAGAGAAAAACAAGCACCGGATCTCATGTATGATTTCGTATGCCGTGCCGGTATTTGTGGTTCCTGTGCGATGATGGTAAATGGCAGACCTACTCTGGCTTGCCGAACCCTCACATCTGACCTGGTTGACACAATCGAACTTTATCCGCTCCCCTTTTTCAAATTATTGGGTGACCTCTCTGTTGATACAGGTGTCTGGTTCCATGATATGGCTAAACGTCTTGAATCCTGGATTCATACCACTAAGGAGTTTGATCCAAATGCCGAAGAAGAGCGTATGGACAACGCTACTGCCAATAAGATCTATGAATCAGAACGCTGTATTGAATGTGGTTGTTGTGTAGCTGCTTGTGCAACCGCTCAGGTCTATCCAGATTTTATGGGTGCTGCTGGCTTAAACCGAATCGGTCGCTTTCTGTTTGATCCCCGAGACACCAGAGGTGAACAGGAATGGTTTGAATTGGTTTCAACGGACGTGGGTGTCTTCGGTTGTATTGGAATGATGGCTTGTGATGATGTTTGTCCCAAAGACTTACCTTTGCTTGAAGTTTTCTCATACATCCGCCGTAAGATGAACTCAGGTGTTCAAGTAGCCGTGAAGGATCTTGAACTTTCATAATTGATCTATGTTGAGTAGGTGATGAGCACGTCATCCTGAGTAAGCCTGTCCTGAGCCAAGTCGAAGGGTCGAAGGACAGAGCGTAGACTGGTCGAAGGATAAAGCAAATAGTTAAATGTTATATTAGGGCTGGCAATCGCTGGCCCTTTTTTATTTCTTAGAATTATCAACAATTCTTAATGTACAGTTGATAAGAGAATTCTAGGACACAAACTCCATCTCTCAGGTCAATATATAGTATGGAATATGTTGAATATCCCTCCAGAACAATAAGGGGCTAATTTTTCAATACGACTTTTTCAAGCTTCTCTATTCCAGAAGGGTTTTATGATACGATCCATTCGATAGAGATAAATAATCAAGAAGGCGCTGATTAAAGTATTGGAAAGGATTGTAATAATGGAACTCTCTGGTCCAAATCCACCACCCGTCATTAAATCAGAGCCATAACCTGTGGCTACAAGGGGAGAGTATTCACCAAACTTGTCTAGACCTGAAACATTCAGCCCCCAAAAAATCTGAGCGAAATTCCAACCTAGATGAGCAAAGCTAGGTAACCATAGACGGCCACTGATTCTGAAACATGCACCCAAAAGAATGCCTCCTATAAACACCGAAAGTGTGCTCCAGACAGTAGTGAAATCATTGGTAAGATGCATTACAGTAAAGAGGGAAGCAGAAAGTATTAAGGCAAAAGGGGTACCTAAGCTTTCTTCCAAAATTCGATAAACAATACCCCGAAAGAAAATTTCCTCCGTAAAAGCCAGGAAGAACAGGATAGCAAGAGGATACAATAATCGGTAGAAAGGAATATTTACTAGAGAGATTTCATAGCTGTCAATAGCTATCAGAATCAATACAGGTATAGATAAGGCGGTAAAAGCTACCAAAAATCCAACAGTTGATTCCCGGAACATGCCATTCCAGGTCCATTCAGTGATCTTACGTTTCTCAACTTTTCCAAAATACCAGATATAAGCATACATGAACAGAGGTGTTAGAATAGCGAAACGGATAACACGAGCAATCTCCTCGCTGATTGGTAAAAGCCCAAGCACGGGTTTAAGGAGTACATTATTTACTAGCAGAAGAGGGATGAACATGCCAGCCATGCCCAACAGAATACGAGTAAGTGGAAAAGATAGAATTCTGTGAATCCATTTATTGGTCATAATATTATTTCCTCCGACTTATGTGAGACGAGTACAATATTAAAACGGTGTTGGCGATATTGTAATTTGTATAAAACTATGCCTAATACAACATCTAAAGAAGCTCCACTCCCAACTTCTCTGTGTCAATCACCGGTCTACAGTAATCCACATATATTGTATAAAAGGATTAACCGTATTACTGAAATGTCGAAGCCTTCACCAGCAATTCATTCCACTCATCTTCCCATTTCGAATCAATGGTGATACCGCCGCCCGTTCCTAAGGTCAAATTGGTTCCCAGCTGAACCAAAGTTCGGATGGCAATGTTGAAACTAAAATCACCATTTGGGTGAAAGTATCCAATATTGCCTGTATAGATCCCGCGGGATGATATTTCCAGCTCATCAATGACTTCCAGAGCCCGTTTTTTGGGACAGCCACTGATGGAACCACCTGGGAACATTGAGAGAACTGCATCAAGTGGGCTAAGGCCTGAAAGTAGTTTCCCTGAAATACGGGAAGATGTATGCCACACTTTGGGCAATTTCTTTAGCTCTTTTTTTGCATCCAAATGAACACTTCCAATTTCACACACTTTCCCCAGGTCATTTCTTAATAGATCAGTGATCATAAATAACTCAGCCTGTTCTTTTTCGCTTTTGAGCAGATTCTGTTTCATTAATTCATCCACAGTTTCAGAGTCACCTCGAGGTCGCGTTCCCTTAATGGGTTCAGTTGTGAATAGACCGTTGTCAAAATGAAGGAATAACTCAGGAGAGAGGGAATGTATGGCACGATTCCCATCCTCAAAATAGCACCCATAAGCTGCAGGATGCTTTTGAATCAGTGTGGAAAATAGATCGGGGCCGGGAAGATCAGATTCAGCATGCAATTGTTGTGTGTAATTGATCTGGTAAAAATCACCTGCTCTGATATAGTCATGAATCTTCTCAATGTTTTGACGGTATTCAGTTTGCATGACACTGGGAGTAAACTTGAGTGCGGGATTTCCTCTATCTACTGTCTGTGATTGATCAGGATAGTCCTCCGTCCACTCAGGATAAGCATGGAAAACAGCCAGGGGTGTGTATGCCTTATGCTGCGAGTTGACTCCTTGTAATGCCAGACCCAGATCATAACTGAAATAACCAGCACACAAATGATCCTTATACTTATTAAGAAAGGATCGTAACTCCTCAATTTCACGTATATCGGTGATGATGATTGTGTCAACAGGATCAGAGGCTGAGAGCTGTCTCCAAAAGGCATTGTCCCCACCTGCAGTCCTGAATACTAATTTTCCCTCACTCATGTCATAGATCCAAAAAATTCTGAATGATTCTATCACCTACAGCCTGCATCAGAAATGACTCGGGGTGAAACTGGAGCCCAAAGAGAGGAAGAGATGCATGTTCAATAGACATGATATCACCCATTTTATCTCTGGAGGTTGTTTTGAAGTCATTTGGTGTGTTATCAATCACCAGGGAATGGTAGCGAGCAGCTTCGAAGGTTTCTGGCAGAACGTGCAATATTCTTGAATCCTTGTGAGTCACGGGGCTGGTTTTACCGAACATAAGTTGCTGAGCCGGAATGACCTTTTGTCCAAAGCTCACAGCCAGACATTGATGTCCCAAGCAAATCCCAAGTATGGGTACTGATTTATGAGCCGCTTGAATCACCGGCATACAGACACCGGAATCAGAAGGTGTTCTTGGACCAGGACTGAGGATTATTTTTTGCGGATCAAGGTCTAATATTTGATCTACAGAGAGCTCATCATTCTTGATCACAGTGACACCTCCTCCCAGAGAGGAAACTTGCTGGTAAAGATTGTAAGTGAATGAATCGTAGTTATCGATGAGCAGAATCATGGGCGGAAAATATGATATGTCCTATGGTATGGAATATAAAAGTACGTCTTCGCGAAGGAGCGGAGCGACTGCGGCGATCTCAAGTTTGAGATTGCCACCCTTCGACATCACTCCGGGCAGACTAATCAGGGTTTGATACTTCCGAGTTCCTTCAATCGAGCCAATCGATCTGCTTCGTTCTTCTGCAGCCAGATATCTTGTGAGAGGAGTGTCCAAGCCTTCATGAAGTGAGGGGCTGCCTCGTCCGGTTTTCCTTGTAATAAGAGACATTCAGCGATCTCTTCTGAGACATACCCATCCTCATCACCTCCAGAATCACGAATCTCTTGTTCAAGCTTATATTGAGATTCAAGGGCAAGGTCAATGTTCCCTAATGAACGATGAGTTCTGGCGATACACCATTCAGCGATCTGAATCTCTCTAACCTGTTTATGTAGAACTCTGAATCTGAAGGCTTTTTCGAAAATAGCCAAAGCGGTTTGGTAGTCTCCCGCGTCATGATAGGTCCAACCAACATTATTATAAAGTGAACCAAGCCATTTTCGGGCACGAGGATCAAAGCTATTCTCGGCCATGCTGATCGCCTTTTCATTCCAAGCCAATTGATTTTCAGAATATTCTACAATCCCCAGCATGTGGGCGGCATCTACGGCGTAGAAGTCAGCTTTAGCTTCTTGGCCAAGTTCCCAAGCTTCCAGAAAGAAAGCCGTTGACGCTTCTTTTTTTCCTGAGGAGTTCAATACTCTACCTCGTTCGAGGAGGTATCTGATCTTTGCAATGGGAGTTTCATCAGTTAGTTGAGATTCTACTTGATCCAATAGGGCATGAGCCTCATCAAATTTCTGCTGTAGACCAAGCGTCCTGGCAATTTGAGTCCTGAGTTGAAGATGGTATCCAGGGGCCTGCTTGAATTCGACGCTAGCAAGTATATCCAGAAATTTCATCTCCGTTAACACTGGGTCATCGTAGTCCCATTGTTCATCAAAGTTAGGAAGTTCTGGTTCAGGTGTAGGGGACTTTATCGCTGAACAATTCATAATTGCCAACAACATAATTAAATTTATTGCGATTTTAAAGTTCATTTAAAGCTCCTGCTGGGTTGAAAGTATGCTTGTATAAGATATTCACTTTTGTCAACTTATTAGGCTATTAAAGTAACTGATATGAATGTATTCAAAACAGGTTAAAAGATATCAATGCTGAGAATATGGATAATAGGGGGATTAAATGTCACATAAGAATTTGACTTATCGTTATTCACGGGGATCAACTTGGATCCTGGTCCTCTATTTGTCAGTCATGATAAGCGGGTGTACTTTTAGACCTGCTGAGATAACACCTGAAGAAGCACGAGTTCTCCAGACGCGAGAATATACTGCAAGCCCAGAAGATATTGCCAGAGCTGTCACCACCGTGCTCCAGGATATGCACTATACCCTTGGGACTGTGACAATGGATCCAGGAATTATTACGGCTGAACGCTCATCAGAGAGACGACTTGCCCCCATCAGTCGTGAATCTATGAGTGAGGAAGAAATTGATCAAGGCATCAAAACCTTTTTTATTGTCGCCGGTGTAATAGCTGTAGTTGGAATCCTATTGGCCTGGGTATTTCATGATTCAGATGATGATGAAGATGATGAAGATGAACAGGACGATTATCGGCCCAGCCGCCCTCGGTCACATGGCCGTTCTCATCGCAGCACAACGCATGTGTACACAACCTCTGATGATTACGCCAGCGATTCATACTTGTATACTATGACCATCATGCTTGACGAAATCGTCCCAATGCAAACCCGGATCAGGGTAACGGTTCAAGGGCAGCATTTTGAAGGCTCACGGGTCGTGGAGTCCGGTCCGGTCCAGACCCAGGCGTTTTATTCAGACTTTTATAGTCGGCTCGATAAAATCCTCAAGTATTGAGAGATTTTTGCTTAGGGAAGTTACTAGCTCTTAATTCCATCAACCACGGTGCACATCGTTTGGTGTATCAGTGCTTCGACATTTACTTCAAACAGGATTTGTTCTTCAATCAGTAATGAAGCCAGGCCATGAACAGCACTCCATGCTACGTAGGCCAAGATCCAAGTATCTTTATGTGTTGTCCCAGTTTCTTCCTGAAACGCACCGATCACTTTTCTAAGTAATGCAAAAAGAGTATCACCTGAGTCTTTTAATGTAGGCCGGGTACGGCGATTGAGCGCCTCATTTCCATACATGAGTCGATAGTGGGCAGGATTCTCCTGGGCGAATTGAATATATACTTCTCCCAGCCCTTGTAACTTTTCTTCAATAGTCAGGGATGACTCTGAGAGCGTGGGCTGTATGCGTTTTTCAAGCTTTTCAAACCCAGTAGCCGCCACAGAGAGCATGAGATCTGATTTATCTTTAAAGTGGCGATAGGGTGCGGCTCTGGACACGCCTAGACGTTGACCAAGAGCTCGCATTGTTACGCTTTCAACACCTCCTTCAGTAATCATTATTGCTGCTTCATCAAGCAGTGCAGGGCGGAGATTTTTGTGATGATATGTCTTGTTTAGTGTTTCCATGCAATAAGATAAAAATAAATGTTGACAACGTCAATATCTAATTGTATGTTGACAAGGTCATCATAAAGAAAGGTGATCTAGAACAAAATGCGGAAACGCAAACAAAGGAGACCAAAATGAAGAAACTAACCTTAATGCTAATAGCCTTCACCCTGTCAGTAGCATTTGTATACAGTGCTCCCAATAAGAGCTTTAAACTTGGGATGCCTTATTCAACAGCTCAATTCATGATGGATGATACAAAGCTTGCCGGGAGAACTTTGACACCAACACTCGGGCTTAGCTATTTTGGTATTAGCAATACTAGCAAGTATTCTAATAATGGCGAATCGGATGAATCTAGTATGTCTGTTCATTTTTTGATTCCACGTCTTGGAGCACGCGTAGCAGGTGAGCGAGTTGGCGATCTAAACACTTACACATACGGAGAAGCCTTTATGGTTATTCCAATCATTACCGGTAGTGATTTGGATAATGAAGATAAAGATCAGATAAAAGATGCGACAGATCTACTTGGCCTTACAGTTGGTTCTGGTGTAGAATACTACTTCTCTGATTCATTTTCCATCGGTGGAGAGCTCTCATTTAACATGCTCTTCCATTCCACAAGTTATGAGGATTCATACGATGACTACAAGAGTGAATTCAGTACTCGACTTGGGGCAACTTTGACCCAGGTGACGTTTAACTATTATTTTCAAAAAGATTAGAAGAAGTTACCAAATGTTAAGCGGTTTAACTCAGATATGGCGATAATGATCAGGAATCAGGATATTACTTGTCACTATCAATTAAGCCGCTATCTTAAAAGCATCCAATATCTATGATGAGATTTTGTATGCACACTAACGAGGAGGATAGTTATGAAGCTATTTAGAATCTGTTTAGTTCTACTAGTAATGTTTGGAGGGTTATTTGCACAGGATGGAAGTATTATTCCTGGACAAAAATCAGCCATATCAAATCTGGCAACCCAGAATGGTTTTACCCAGTTGAGTCTGGATAATTATTTACAGGGCAATTATAATTCCAGCCTGGAAATGTTATCGAAAGACAATGCCGTTCTGGTGATTCAAGCCTTTCAATCGGAGAACAAACCACGTCCAAGTGTGATGTTGACCCAAACTCCGACAGCCGCTCCGACTGTTC
>CAZOBQ010000070.1:0-12519 GCA_964578155.1 uncultured Lentisphaeria bacterium | reverse complement strand
CTTGGACTATCGGATGGTATATTAGTGCTTTGCTATCAAAAATCGATCCTCAAAAAAGAAGACTTAAAGAATTTATTGAAGAAGAGTTATTACCCAATATTATAGGAGAAGTTAGAGTAGGAATTGGTGATGATTATGATATGTCACAGATTGCAACCCTCAAACCCTTCTCAAAAATAAAAGGGCTCTTTTCTATGCCATTCTTATTTGTCAAAGAGTTTTTTAACCCCTGGTCCCTGACTTTTAAATCTATGATAAACCCTTCATTTGTTAGTAATCATGCAAACTTTAATAAAAAGGAAGTTCTTCAATTAGAGTTTGGCTCTGGCGGGGGAATTGGTAATGCAAAATCATTAGCATCATTATTTGAAGGTTTGACAAACCCTAATCATCCATTATTTCTTGGCAATAAGACGTTAGCTTACTTGACTAAATACCCAGAACCACCTAAGAATGGGACTGGGGATATTGTCCTAAAGCAGGATTCTTTTTTGTTTCATGCCGGTTTTATGAAACCCACATTGAAACATGATTTTTCAGATAATCGAATGGCTTTTGGTGGGTTTGGCGCTGGGGGTAGTTTCATAATTTCAGACCCTAAAAATAATGTTACAATTGGATATACGATGAATAAGATGAGCCAAGAGATGATGAACATGGAAAGAGAAGTTCAGATTAGAAAGGCTTGTTACAAAACGATTGCCAATATTTCTGGAAATAGCGTATAGCAAAAGCTTACCCCGCATATTGCGGGGGAACAAGCGGACTCACTAAAATGAGTCTATTTTCTTGAATAAATTTTCCGGAAACCGCCCAAACGCTGGGTCGTTATTGCTCCATCTGGGTATAATCTAACTCTGAACCTAGAGCACTATGAGGGATGAGATAAACAGCTAGCGTGATAAACGCTGCGGCGATGATCCAAACCTTGGCATTCTCAGTTTTCCGATGTCTCCAGTATGCAGCTACCCAGGCCAAAAATGCCACAGCTGTTTTATTATCCGTTAAGTCATGACCCCATGGCCAGCCTGTCCAATAGGCATCAAATGCGTATTTCTGAACAATGGGTCCAAGAACCAGACCGCCCATCATAAGGAATAAACCAGTGAGAAGGGTATATCTCAGGGCAAATGGACTCTCAACGTAAGCTGCAAGACCGGTTCGGGTCGCCATCAACATGGCTGAGAACATGAAAAGAATGTGGGGAATGAGAATGTGGGCAGGAACCGCTCCCTTGAAGCGAATGATAATGGCTTCCTCTGTTATCCCAATTGTTTCTCCAGATGCGGATATAAGCGTGACACCATATGTGATTTTGCCAGCCGGTGGTTGTGAAGGAAGCTCAGCCTTTAGAGCACCATCCATTGCCGTAAAAGGCATCTTTTGCCATTGGTCGTGACTTTTGAATCGTTTCCAGGTGACTTCAGCGGAAATAGAAGGATCGTTGCTTGTCAATACAATCTCAGCATTCTCACCAGTGTTCTGGGAACGGGGGAAATGGTAGGACACTATCTCTCCATTAAACTCTAATTCTCCAGTAACTGGATAGGTCGGACCTGTTTTCCTTTGGTAAACCACGGATGATAGAGTGACAATGACTGCGAGGACCCATAGGAGGGTGGCTTGTTGCTTGGTGTTGTTTGACATAGTGTTCCTGTAATTTTGTTATTATGTCTTTGCGAGGAGAATGTCGACGAAGCAATCTCGAATTTGAGATCGCCGCAGTCATGCTTCCCTCGCGAAGACTAGTGTATTATAGCTGGACGATAAGAATCAACTTTTCATCGCCACGCATCACTTCAACTGAGATGCGATCGCCTGGTTTTACATCTGCCATACGGCCCATGTAATCGTAAACATTCTTGACTGAGCGACCTTCGAGAGAGATCATAACATCACCCTTTTTCATACCGGCTATAGCGGCTGGTCCACCAGGTACGATGCCACCCAGCAGGAATCCGTTTGCATTGGCTGCAGCAAAGTCAGGAATGATACCCATCTTAACTTTACCTCTTTTTCCACCTTTGGGAGGACCTTTGGGTCCAGCTTCCTGAAATTCAAATGATTCATCCATGGAGGCAATATCGTAGATCAGATCATAGGCAAATTCTGCGATGACCTTTTCACCGGCAAAATTAATCGTTTCCACATCATCGGCTGGGGTGTGGTATTCTTCAGTAATTCCAGTAAAGAAGAAAAGGACAGGCACATCTTCGATATAGAAGGAGGCATGATCTGAAGGTCCATAGCCGGCGGGTGTCATAGATAGATTAAAATCTCTTCCTGCCGCTTTTTCACTGAGATAGGTTTCAATACCTTTTGCAGTACCGCTACCACCAACCGTCAATGCTTTTGACTCTGGGTTTAGACGGCCAACCATGTCAAGATTGAACATGTGCTTGACATTTTTAATATCGATCAATGGGTTTGAAGTGAAATATTTTGATCCTAAAAGACCCATTTCTTCGGCACCAAAAGCCATAAAAAGGATACTCCGTCTTGGTGCAGTCTTGTTTAGTGCAAGTTTTTCAGCAATCTCTAAGACAGCTGCAACACCGGAGGCATTGTCATCAGCACCATTGTGAACTGCATTGGTATCCGGTCTTCTGGAGCCAGATCCTTTTCCACCCCAACCCAAATGGTCATAATGGCCACCCACCACTATGAATTCATCTTTTAGTACTGGATCTGAGCCTTCCAGCTGGGCAATCACATTTTGAGTGGTGACCTCATTTTGAAGAACCTCGATTGTGACAGCTAATTTGATATCCAGTGCAAAACTGCCGGGAATGAGTTGTTCATCAACTTGGGCTTCTAGATCATGAATAGTTTTCCCTGATGCTGCTAATAGTTTATCCGATAGTGATCGTTTTGTATTGATGACGGGGAGAGCAGCTTGAGAAAAATTACGTTCGATTCTTAAATCAATCAGTTCATCTTTCTTCTCAAATTTTTCACCACTGACAAAGATTACGCCTGCTGCTCCATTATCACGAGCAGTCAGCAGCTTATGTCTCAGCGTGGCATTTTGACCATATTTTTCGCCCGTACCCTCATTATCAGGAGTTCCACGGAGGATCATGGCCCATTTGCCATCCGTGTCAATCCCTTCGTAGTCGTTCCATTGAATGGAGTCATTCTCAATCTGGAATCCATATCCAACAAAAACTAATGGAGCATCAAGGCTAGAGCTGATTGAAAAAGCGGTTGGTGTATAGTCTTCACCAGGTATGGCAGTGATATCGTTTGCCTTAAAAGAGTTGTTTTCGCCCAGGCTTACGGAAGTGATGACATCAAAATATTGAAATCCTTCATCGCCCATTGGTTTAAAACCCAATTGCTTAAAATGGTCAGAGATATATTGGGCAGCTTGATCTGCCTGGGGAGTACCAGGTTTACGACCTTCCAGCTCATCAGAGGCTAAAAATGAGATATGTTCCAGTAATTCGGCTTCACTAATCGTAGCTTGTTTTGATTGCATGGGGACTGAACAATGCAAGAGGATCATACTGAGCGTGACAATAAAGAGGTGTTTCATTTGGGTACTCCATTCAAGTAGTTACTGACTTGAACCAGTATAATCCTATGATTTGCCATTTCAATAATTATCACTGTAAAGAGCAAATTGTTTTTAGCAATCCACCTCGAGAGAGCGGTCATAGAGCCCAATCACTATTTGCAAAAGTTATAAGACTATGAAGGATGTATGAATGCGGAACTTTTGAATGAGAGACACATAAACTATATTCTTAGATATGCTTAGATACGACATACCCCATAAAAGGTTTGGTAAGCAAAGTCAGCTCGTCTTTTTTACCGGTGCCGGAATATCTGCGGAGAGTGGTCTTTCAACCTTTCGTGAACTTGATGGATACTGGTCGAAGTATGACCCCATGAAATTGGCAAGTCCCGAAGGATTCAAGGCGGATCCAGAGCTGGTACTTGAGTGGTATGCTGCTCGCCGCAAGAAGGCAGTAGAGGCAGAACCAAATTTAGGTCATATGGCGATTACGCATTTCCAGAAACTATTTTCTAATTCAGTGGTTATAACCCAGAATGTTGACGGGCTACATGCCCGGGCAGGAAATAGTCAAATCCTTGAATTGCATGGAAATATTCATCAGCAGAAGTGTTTTAAGTGCGGCGCAGAGACAAAAAGTAACATCATGGGAAGAAGTAACCTGAGTTATTGCGAGTGTGGGGGATTACACAGGCCTGCAGTAGTTTGGTTTGGAGAATCCTTACCTGTCAGTACATTGAGTGAGGCTTTTAGTGCAGCTCGTCAATGTGACATTCTGATTGCTGTTGGAACTTCTTCACAAGTATATCCAGCTGCTCAACTGCCTTTTGAGGCACAACAAAGTGGAGCTTATGTGATTGAAATTAATCCAGAAGCAACGCCCTTTAGTGCCAATGCTGATTTGAGTTTGAGGGAACCTGCAGGAAAGGCTTTACCGAAATTATATGAGGAATTTTATGCGGCGTTATCATAAATTTATTTTACTTAGCCTGGTACTGATCATGTTGAGTTCCTGTGCTTATTACAACACCTTCTATAATGCTGAACAGTATTTTGCTGAAGCTCAAAAAGTTACGCATGAAAATCAATTGGACCAGGTGAGTAAAGAGGAGCTAACACTTTATTCCAAAGCCATTGAAAAATCCAAGAAACTCCTGCAAAAATATCCCGACAGTAAATACAGGGATGATGCACAATTCCTAATTGCCAGAGCATATTACTATAAAGGGGACTATCTGATTTCCCAGAAGCATTTTGAGCTTTTGGCTTTAGAATATGGTTCCTCTCCATTTGCAAATGAGGTCCCACTTTGGATTGGGCGCTGTCTTCTAAAGGTTGGGGATATAGCCATGGCTCGCCATGAAGCTACTCGTGTGATCAATGGGAGCTCTTCACGCAGTCTTAAGGCTGATGCGCTCCTAATGATGGGTGAGATTGCGGTTCAGCAGGATAGCATAGAGCTAGCTGAGGCATATCTAGTTAGAGTTATTGATACTTCTCCTGATGGACTCACAAAGGCTAAAGCTCAGTTTCAAGTTGGTAAGATGCGTGAAAATCAGGAAGACTATGAAGGTGCATTGGCAGCTTACAAGTCAGTCAATCGCTATAAGCCCTCGGAGTCCATGAAGGTTGATGCAATTATCCGGCAGACCAGCATGCTTAAAGCATTGAATCTAGATGCTGAAGCAGTAGAAATGATTCAGGATATGCTACTGAGCGACAAGTTTGTTGAAATCCGAGGCCAGTTGGAGGTCGAATTAGGAAAGCTCTATATTACCATTGATAAGTTGGAAAACGCTGAAACAAATTTACGGGCAATCATTGAAAACTATAGTCGCCAAGCCATAGCTGCGGAGGCGAGTTTTGTACTTGGTGAACTATATCTTATTAACAAGCTAGATTATCAAAGTGCTCATGAAGCCTTCAAGGAAGTCAAAGTTCAGTCTGTGAGGTCACCGTTTGTCAAACTTGCCAACCAACGCTTAAAGCAAATAGAACGATATATCAAAATCCAAAGTGATCATGTCAATTATCAGCGACAGCTTGCCGGATTACCTCCCATAGTTAAGAAGAAGGAAAGTAAGCCTTCTCAGCGGGCAGGGAGAAGTAGTCGATCCAGGGGACGTGGTGGCGCAGAAGCTGAAAGTGATCTCCCTAGTGCTGTTAAACCCGCTGCAAAAAAGAAGAAGGTTGAAAAAGAGCCAGCTGCAGTAGAAGCTATTGAGCCTGTTGATGTGAGTCCGGAAGATTCTGTACGCTTCCTGGATGGAATAGATGAAAATCGATACTCTATGGCGGAATATATGCTTTTTGAGTTTTCCAGAGTGGATACTACACTAGAGGTTTTAAAAGACCTTGAGTCTAGTACTAGAGATTCCAGTTTAAAAAGGCAGGCAGCATATATGCAGTATTATGCCTTAGGGACTGTTGAAGGCGATCAAGTAGCTGCCGATGCGATACTTTCGCATATTCAGGATGAATATCCAGAATATTATAAGCTGATTCAGGGTAATTCGGGAGGAGCAGAGATTGCTGGTTCTGATGACCATGGACTTGCTCGTCTCCAGGAGATTGCTCAAAAGTATGAGGCTGGGCTTTATAAAGACGCCAGTTCGGCCTACCTCAAGCTAAGAGCAGACCAAACTGTTTCACCTTCTATCAGAGTTAAGGCTAGCTTCAACTATGCTTTGTTGAATAATCATTTCCTCTACGACAAGGATGCGAGTATAGAGGCCTACAAATACATGATTCAGGAGTTCCCAGATGAGCCTTTAACCCTCTCTGCAAAAATGCATCTGGATCTTATTACGGCAGAAAATATCTCCAAAAGACCACCCAGGGAAGAGACCCCTGATCTGGATGAAGAGCAAGAGGATGAGGAATCTAAAGAAAAAGAATCCAAACGTTCTCAGCGATCGAAACAAAATCAGAAGGATAAGTAGAAAATTAAAGAAAAAGTTCTTTTCTTGCCGTTTACCGAAAAGGTGTTGGTGATATGGGCCTTCGCCAATAGTTTCGACGCTTAAATATGCTCACAAAAAATATCATAAAACGCGCACCTGTAACAATAATTGGCATTCCTAGCCTCATCGCACTTACGCTCTACTCCTACGATCTATTCATGATATTTTTTACCATTGCGGGAATTCTCATTCTGGGAGAGATGTTTAAAATCACCAGAGCAAATGGTACGGAGCCAAATATCTATCTTGGATTTCCTCTTTATTTGGGTCTGGTTTGGGATCAATTATTCTCAAGTGGCGCGTATCAGAGCCATATATTGGTGGCTGGGACACTTCTACTTCTTGTCTGGGAAATGTTTCGTAAAAAGAATCATGTTCTGGAAAATATTTCTCTGACATTCTTTGCATCGGTATTTGTTTCATTAGCCATGTCCTATTTCATCAAGCTCCAGCAACTTGGTTTTGATGGTACAGGTGGACATATAGGTGGCTATGCGGTCCTAACTGTGTTTATTGGCGTCTGGGCCTGTGATACTCTGGCCTATTTTATTGGTTCTGCCATTGGTAAGCACAAGATATTTCCACGTGTTAGTCCCAATAAAAGTTGGGAAGGGTCCATTGCAGGGCTTATAGGTTCGATAATAGCTTTATTCCTAATTGTTAAAGCTGGTTGGTTACCGGGACTTAATTATTTCGATGCCCTCGTACTTGGTTTGATAGCTGGTGTAGCTGGCCAACTTGGTGATTTTGCCGAGTCCTTAGTTAAGAGAGATGTTGGGGTTAAAGACTCATCGAATTTGTTACCTGGACATGGTGGAGCCTGGGACCGTCTGGACTCAATTCTCTTTGCTGCACCCCTTAGCTATATTTACTTAATTCATATTGTAGGTTTATAAATGAAAAAATCCTTTATCATCCAATTCACCATTCTAGTCCTGCTGATTATTTACGGCAATCTAGGTGTTCGGAGTGAAGAAGTTCTGGTGGAGGATGAATTAGGAGATGCTGGTGGTGTCAGGGTTGAGTTGGCCGATGATGAAACCATATTTGAGACCAGTGAAACAGGTCTGACCCCTGAAAAGGGTGGAACCCTTGTCATGGTACAATCTGCTGAACCTGAGCACTTGAATTCCTTTACCTCGACCTCCGCTGCTGCAACACGATTTCTAGATTATATATACGAAACACTGTTGGATTATAACTATGAGACTTGGACCTACGATAGACCTCTAGTTGCAGAATCTTTTGTGGTAAGCGAAGATGGTTTTACCTTTACATTTAAGATTAGAGAAAACGTGTATTGGCATGATGGTCAACAACTTACGGCAGATGATGTATTGTTTTCCATAAAGGCACTTCTCAATCCGTTTGTAGATGCCGCCCCTATGCGTAGTTCTTTTTCCAAGGTGATAAGTGCAAGTACAAGCGGCGACTTCATTTTTCATATTAGTAGCTCTGAAACCTACTTCAGAAATCAGGAGATTCTTGGCGGCTTCCATATCTTACCTAAACACGTCTGGGATCCGGAAGGTCTAATGGATCGATATTCTGTTGAAGATTTACTCGATCCTGGAGTAACTCGTGAAGAAGCAGCCATCAAAGAATTTGCTGAGTCCTTTAATTTGAATCCTCAGGGAAGACCTGTCGGTGAAGATGCTGATCCAATTATTGGCTCAGGTCCCTGGCTTTTTGATAAATGGTATACTGGTGATTATATGTCAATGTCCAGGAATGACAATTATTGGGGAGCTGATTCAGTCTTTATCCCCGGCTATTCTACTGACGGAGCTTATCTGGATAAAATTATTGTCAAGGTTATCTCAGATGCTACGGCCAGTCTTACGGCACTGAAGGCAGGAGATGTTGATTTTGTTCCTCGTATGCGAGCAGTTCAATATTTTACGCAAACAAACACTGCAGATTTTGCCGAGAGGTATCAAAAGGTTTCATATACTGTACCTGCGTATAGCTATATCGGTTGGAATAATGATAAACCCTATTTCAATGATAAAAGGGTACGACAGGCCATGACCATGCTCATCGATAGGGAGGCTTACAACAAGTATATCGCCTATGATATGGGTATTCCTACCATTGGCCCGTTCTACATCTATGGTGAACAATACAATCATAATATTAAACGCTGGCCATATGATCCCATCCGAGCAGTAGAACTCATTGAAGAGGCTGGTTGGATAGATCACGATGGGGATGGTATTCGTGATAAAGATGGGGTCCCTTTCAATTTTACTTTTTCTGTCTCCTCAGGATCTACAAGTTCACGATACATGGCACTTATGTTGAAAGAAGATCTTCGTAAGGTGGGGATTGTCGTCAATATTCGTCAGTTGGAATGGTCAGTATACGTAGAAAACCTAAGAGACAGACAATTCGACGTAGTTTCTCTGTTGTGGATAGGTGGTCTGGAAATGGACCCATATCAAATATGGCACTCAGATAATATTGGTGATCGAGGCTCAAACTATATTGGATTTCGTCATGCTGAAGCAGACTCTATCATAGCAACAGCCCGTTTCGTGATGGATAAGGAAAAGCGAAATGCTATGTATTTCCGACTTCAGGAGATATTGCATGAAGAACAACCCTACACCTTTATGTTTTACCAACGTGATCCAGGAGCTTATTTGAAAGAATTTCATGGTGTAAAGTGGATCCCTATTCGTCCAGGATACAAATTGTATAGTTGGTGGAGAGGAACGTCTACAATGGGGAGTACATTATAATGTGGCGCTACTTCCTTAAACGTATCTTACTCATTTTTCCAACCCTGCTTGGAATATCTATTATTACTTTCATTATTATTAAAATGGCGCCCGGTGACCCAACTGCTTTTAAAATGGGTAATCAACAGAGTGGAATGTCCTCTGATCAGAATCTGGCCAAACAAGTCATTGAACAAACCAGAGAGATTTATGGGCTGGATAAACCGCTCATGCTCAATTTTACGATATTCAATTATGAAGAAAATTGGGACGAAGTTGTTAGCTATCTCGAGGCCGGAAAGCCCTTAAGTGGCCGTGAATATGATGATATCGTTGAACCCGTTAAACAGGCTGATGAGGTTGCCGTCCCATTTCTTGTAAGCTTACTCGAAAGCAATTCTCTAAACCCGGACGAAACATTGGTTGTCCTTGAAATTCTGACTATCAAACAAAAACTCAGTATTAGTACTGAAATGAGTCTTGATAAGCAATTGGAGTATATTCAAAACTGGTGGTATGGTGGAACGGACTCCACTGGTGTTGCCAGAAGCGCTGCAAAAGATTCTTACCAGTATTCAGGTTTAGAAAAATTCAAAATGATCTTTACAGAAGCACAGTACCCACGCTGGCTGGTTAATATGATGACCCTGGAGTTTGGAAATTCGATCAAAGATAACCGTCCGGTATGGGATCACATCAAAGATAGTGTGCCTGTTTCCTTAATCTTTACCTTCACGTCATTTTTCCTGGCCTATCTGATTGCCATACCCTTGGGTATATATTCTGCCACACATCAGTACACAATAGGGGATAAGGTCACCACGGTGATTCTATTTATTCTGTATTCACTCCCCAGTTTCTGGGTGGCAACCATGGCCATTGTTTTCCTCGGCGGGGGTGATTTTCTTGATATTTTTCCCGTCTCTGGTTTGCATAGCGTAGGTTATGAAGAGCTAAGTGCTTGGGGGCAATTTACGGATCTGCTTCACCATGTTGCTTTACCTCTAATTATTTGGACTTATGGTAGTTTCTCAGCATTATCCAGATACATGCGCGGTTCAATGCTGGAGGTGATTCGTCAGGATTACATCAGAACGGCTCGGGCCAAAGGATTAAGCGAACGTGTGGTTACCTACAAGCATGCCCTGCGTAATTCATTAATTCCTATTATCACTATGTTGGCTAACCTGTTGCCACTGGCAATATCAGGTTCCATCATTATTGAATCTATTTTCTCTATACCTGGTATGGGGCAGTTAAGTTTCAACGCAGTATTATTTAGAGATTATCCCATCATTATGGCTGTCACTACGATCAGCGCCATGTTAACCCTGTTCGGTATTTTACTCTCTGATCTTCTGTACGCAGTGGTTGATCCTCGAATCACATTTGAGGAGAAAAGATAATGAGTCAATTGGCCCCTGCACGTACGTACTCTCAGATTGTTTCTTCTCAGTTCAAGAAAAACAAGCTGGCGGTAATCTCACTACATGTTATTTATGTTCTACTTTTCATTTTTATCTTTGGTGATTTCTTGGCCAATGATAAACCCATTGTCATGCGATATGGAGGCAAAACCTATTTTCCCATATTTCGAGAGTATGGAGTCAACTTGCTTGGGATGAATTGGCAGGATGTTTTCAAAAGTCAGCAATTCAAGATACTTGAAGATAAATATGAAGAAGGGGATTGGGCTATTTACCCAGTCATTCCCTATTCTTCAACTGAATATAATTTGAAGGTAAAATTACAGCCGCCTAGTCTATCCCATATATTCGGAACCGATGAACTGGGACGCGATGTGCTTTCTCAAATGATCCATGGGACGCGTGTCAGTCTCCTGGTTGGATTTGTTGCTGTAGCCATTTATCTGGTCATTGGCGTTATTCTCGGAGCCCTGGCTGGGTTTTATGGAGGAATCATTGACATCATTATACAACGCATGATAGAGATCATGATTACTTTCCCACGAATGTTTCTTATAATCACCATCGTTGCCGTCACAGAAACACAGTCTATTCTGAATATCATGATTATTCTTGGGTTTACTGGCTGGACTGGAGTAGCTCGCTTCACACGAGGTGAATTTTTAAAGGTTAAGAATGAAGATTATGTAGTTGCAGCTAAAGCGCTGGGTTACAATGACTTTAGGACAATATTCAGGCATGTTTTACCCAATACATTGACGCCTGTTTTAGTAACTGCCACCTTTGGTGTTGCGGCTGCCATTCTAATCGAATCAGGTCTCAGTTTTCTGGGATTCGGTGCTCCACCGGAGCAGGCGACCTGGGGCTCATTATTAAGTAGTGCTCGAGCAACGCTTCCAACGGGTTGGTGGTTGACCACATTTCCCGGGCTGGCAATTTTTATTACTGTGACTGTTTATAATCTTGTTGGTGAGGGACTACGAGATGCCCTCGATCCTCGCCTTAAACAATAATAGTATACGGATGTCATACTATAGCATGAATAAAAACTTACCTTCCTCGTCTTCGCGAAGGAGGGACGACTGCGGCGATCTCAAACATGAGATTGCTTCGAACCTGCAAAAATGCAGGACTCGCAAAGACGTGATATGATTGTATGTGCCATAAAGTTAAAAGTGAAGGACATAAATAGTGGCTGGTAAAGAACTTAAAACGATTCTTGCTACGGATTGCGGATCTACCACAACCAAAGCTATCCTTATCGAACTGACTGATGAGGGATATCGTCTGAAAACAAGGGGAGAGGCTCCAACCACAGTTGAAGCCCCATTTGAAGATGTGACAAAGGGTGTATTGAACGCTATCATGGAAGTGGAAGAACTTTCAGGATTGAAAATTTTAGATGGTGATCAGATCATCCACCCTATGAAAGATAAAAATACGGGTGTTGATGTATATGTATCTACTTCATCTGCAGGTGGTGGTCTCCAAATGATGGTCGCCGGTGTTGTGAAGGCAATGACTGGAGAGAGTGCTGAACGTGCTGCATTGGGTGCAGGATCCATCGTGATGGATGTGCTAGCATCTAATGATGGTAGACTTCCACATCAGAAGATTGAGCGCATCAGACAGCTTCGTCCGGATATGATCCTACTATCAGGTGGTATCAATGGTGGAACTGTTTCTCACGTTGTTGAGTTGGCAGAAGTATTGGCCGCGGCAAATCCCAAACCAAGATTGGGTCAAAACTATAAATTACCTGTCATCTATGCAGGTAATGATAAGGCGCAAAAGAATATTGAACAAACTCTGGGTGAGATCACTGATCTGGATATCATTGAAAATATCCGCCCTGTACTCGAGATTGAGAATCTGGGACCTGCCAG
>CAZOBQ010000069.1:0-12698 GCA_964578155.1 uncultured Lentisphaeria bacterium | reverse complement strand
TCCTCGAATGGATCGTCTCATTTCACACAGCAGTGGTCCTGTATATACGCTTCTTATCCCTGGAACCAAGCATACGGACTATACTGACATGCCCCTCTTTACTCCGATTTCGTTTTACATTGGATATACCGGTGCCCGTGATCCCATTGGACTCAATAATCTGATTCGCAAAAACGCAATCAGCTTTTTTGATACGTATTTAAAAGGTACTAACCCGAAAGCCTTGAAAACTTTGATCGACGCAGAGCGAGGTGCCAGCAGTTACATCTTCCTACCGCCAGCAGCAAATTAGGTTTATTGCTTCGGTACAGTGAGAGCGACAAAAAAGGTATTGTCATTGTCGCGCCTGATTAAAAGCAATACCAGATCTCCCTCATCATACGCAGCTAGGCTCTTCTCAAAATCTCTCTGTGATTCGATCTTCTTTAGATTTCGAACATTGGGTCCCATTTCCTGGATCACCTGACCCACTCGAATATTTTTCTGAAATGCTTCACTGTTTTTATCGACGGAGATGACCTGGGCACCGGACGTCCCACTTGAAAAACCATAAGCACGGAGATTTTTAGTGGTAGCAGTTTCAACCTCAAATCCAATATCTGATTTTTTGGCTTCAAATGGACCAGCCGCAGATATCTCTTCCGGCATTTCTCCCAATTTCACTGTTAGATTTTTTGTTTTACCATCTCTCATGATCTCAAGTTTCTTTTTCTGACCTGGTCTTTGAGTTGAAACAAACATGGGTAATTGAGACGATGTTTCAATAGTATGATTGTCAAACTTTAGGATAATATCACCCGGTTTTAAACCGGCGTCCTCAGCAGGGCTACCTTCAACCACCTGTTCAATCTGGGCTCCCTGTGCGCGATCCATTCCAAAAGCCTCAGCAAGGGCAGCGTCAATTGGGCTGATATAGACTCCAAGCCAGGCTCTGGTAACATGTCCATCCTCTCGTAAATCTCCAACGATTCGATTCACTATGTTGACCGGGATTGCAAAACCAATCCCCTGATATCCACCATTACGGGATGCTATGGCAGAATTCATCCCTATCAGTTCTCCATCAAGGTTGACTAAGGGTCCGCCAGAATTTCCTGGATTAATGGCCGCATCTGTTTGAATAAAATCGCCAATATTCACAAGACCTGCCAATGAACGACCCGTGGCACTAATTATTCCCTGGGTAACGGTTTGAGAAAGGTTTCCGGAAAAGGGACTGCCCACGGCCAAAACCCACTCACCAACTCGAATCTTATCCGAATTACCCATTTTAATAGGCCTTAAATTTTTAGCATCCACCTTGATAAGAGCCACATCTGTTTCGGGGTCGGTGCCAATGATTTCAGCATCTAACTCTCTTTTATCAGCAAGTTGAACCTTGATATTTTCACCTTTTTCAACAACATGGTTATTGGTAATGATATAGCCATCTTTGCTGATGATGATCCCAGATCCTAAGGAAGTACTACGCATTTCACGATCACCATCAGGTAGAAACTGCCGAAATTGGGGCGGAAGCATATCCTGTAAATCTCTAAATTGATCCATACCTGGGTGCTTGAAAACATGCTCACTGGTGATAGTTACTACTGAAGGTGAAACTTTTTCAGCGATATCTGCAAAAGCATTGCTTAGAGATTTTGCCACGCTGACATCAGATGCTTTTATCTCACTCGGTGCAAGAAGTAGAATTAGTAGGGCAGGTACAACAAGTAGCTTATATTTATTCATATTGGTCTCTCCATTTTTTTTACATCCCATTCTATGCGTCGTATCCAAAAAGGTTTCAGTTAATTTTATGAGCCGTCAAGTTTAAGCTCACACCATTAGTTTTTAATCATGTTTATTTATTTCCACATTTGTCTCTCTGAAAAAGTAATTTCAGCGCTTGAAATAGAATATTTATAAACATACAGGATTAATAATGATCACCATCATCTCCCCTGCAAAAAGCGTTAATTTTAAAGACCGGGCTCCGACTGAAATATATACGCTTCCACCCTTCCTGCCCCAGAGTAAACAACTCATTAAAACCTTAAAAAAATATAAGCAAACTGAACTCATGGAATTAATGTCTGTAAGTGACCGAATTGCTGATTTAAATATAGGTAGATACCAGGCTTTCAAGCCACCCTTTGATCTAGACAATGCCAAACAAGCCCTATATGCTTTCACCGGAGATGTTTATCGCCACATGCGTATGAATACCTACAACGCTGAGACGCTTGAATTCGCGCAGAGTAATTTGCGTATTCTCTCCGGTCTCTATGGTTATCTGAGACCCTTAGACCTGATCCAGGCATATCGCTTGGAAATGAAAACACGACTCAAGACAGAAAAGGGCACCGATCTATATCAGTTCTGGGGCGATAGGATCACTAAAGCCATTACAGGTGACCTGAAATCGGATGCTTCGCCCGCACTGATAAATCTAGCCTCGCAAGAATACGCAAGAGTTGTGAACTTCAAATCGATCAAGGCCCCGGTCATTACTATAAATTTTAAAGAAATTGATAATGGTAAGGCTCGGACAATAGCGATTTTTGCTAAATGGGCCCGAGGCATGATGACGGATTATATCATTCAAAATCGTATTTCTAACCCTGATGATATCAAAGCTTTTAATTTATCAGACTATTCGTTTTCGTCAGGAGATTCCAGTGATTCTCAGTGGACATTTACCCGTCCCAGGCCTGAGTAATTCAGTTAGGACTGGCTTTCATCCTCAGCTGCAGCTGTTCTAAAAGGAATGGGGATCTGATGTTTTGACTTAGGTAACAGATCATAGCCAACTGCGGGTAGATCAATGATAAATTTTGTACCCTCCCCCTCTTGGCTCTCGATACTGATTATCCCATCATGCTCATCAACGATCCGCTTAACAATTGCAAGACCCAATCCGGTTCCCTTGCGTTTACCGGAGGTGTAAAATTCCTTAAAGGCATTCTGCTTGACTTCTTCAGTCATACCCGGCCCAGTATCCTCCAGAATTAGACGAAGACCAGTGTCAACCTCTAGACTGTGGACCTTAAAACTTTCGCCCTTAGTTAATACATCTAGTGCATTGATAGCAATGTTGTCCAGCACCCTAAAAAAGCGGCCTGTATCTATTCGAACGACGCCTTCAAAATTCAGATCTCGTTCAATTTCAATTTCACGTTCTTCAAATTTTAAATCCAGTGAGTCACAGCATTCCGCCAGATACTGAGCGGCTTCAATAGATCTCAGCTGCATCTGGTCACCACCTTGGGCGAATGTGAGCAGGTCTTGCGCCATAGTTGTAAATTGAATCACCTGTCGCGAAATAATATCAGCATATTGAGAAAGTTGAGCATGCGTATGCTTTTTCATTTTAATCAACTGAGCGTACCCACCAATGGTCGACATAGGATTTTTCATATCGTGTAGAATAGTAGATGCCATACGACCGATAAGAGCAAGACGCTCCTTGCTAATGAGAGCCTCTTGAGTCTCTTGAAGCATAATATTAGAATTCCGAAGCTCCTCATTTTCCTTTTTGAGGGTATTGATGAGTCGTTCATCGGTTTCACGAAGGAATTGGGAGATATTCTTGGCAACAGCCAGGGTAAAAAGAGGTACAGATTCAACCAACTCCAGGAATCCCTCTTTTGAAACAGCCAGAACACTGCAGTCAGAATCAGCAATCATTCCAGCACTACGGGGTTTATCTTCCAGAACAGCCATTTCCCCAAAGAGACCACCCACTTCATTGTAAAAACCAAGCACTTCGGATCTATCTTCACCTACTTGCTTTTCAATTCTCACTTTTCCAGCAGTAAGTATAAAAATATTGTCGCCCATTGTATTTTCACGAATAATCGTTTCTTCATGACTATACTGGCGACATTCTATTTTCTTGCTGATGTGTTTTAGTTCGTTGGTAGGGATATCCTTGAAGATTTGCAGTTCCTTCAAGGCTTCAAATGATGGGTTTTCCATTTGTTTCATATATAGCATCCCTTGGATAATTACTTGGTTCTTAAATTAATCCTAACACCCTTAATTCAAACCTCCATTCATGGACCGATCAGGGTTGGGTATAAAAAAAGCCCCCTCAGATCCTATTCTGAGAGGGCTAATGATACCTATTTGGTTTGGGTGCTCTCTAGCTTTCGCGAATAACAGCCTGAGCAGCAGCCAACCTTGCGATGGGAACACGGAAAGGAGAACAACTCACATAGTCCAAACCAGCTCGGTGACAGAACTCTACTGAGCTCGGCTCACCGCCATGCTCACCACAAATTCCTAACTTGATATCCGGACGAGTTTCCTTACCCAATTTGCATGCCATCTCCACTAATTGACCAACACCTTCTTGATCAAGAACTTCAAATGGATCGTTTTTCAGGATGCCCTTTTCAAGATAAACAGGAAGGAACTTACCGGCATCATCACGAGAATAACCAAAGGTCATCTGAGTCAGATCATTGGTCCCAAATGAGAAGAATTCCGCACTGGTTGCAATCTTGTCAGCAGTTAATGCTGCACGTGGAATCTCAATCATGGTGCCAACTAAGTGGTCGATTGAGTCACCTGTCTCAGCAAACAAGGTTTTGATCGTATCACGGACAATTTCTTCCTGCATTTTCATCTCAGTAAGTGTACCAGTCAGTGGGATCATGATCTCGGGTTTTGCCACAATGCCTTTAGCTTTGAGGGCCAATGCTGCACCCATAATTGCTTTGGTCTGCATAATAGTGATCTCAGGATAGGTATTCCCTAAACGACAACCTCTGTGACCCAACATGGGGTTGAACTCAGCAAGGTCTTCAACCTTTTCGCTGATAGTCTTCAGATCGACACCCATAACATCAGCCATTTCCTGCTGACCCTTTTCATCATGTGGAACAAACTCATGTAATGGTGGATCAAGCAGACGAACCGTAACAGGTAGATCCTGCATAGCTTCGAAGATACCTTCAAAATCTTTCTGCTGGATTGGCAAGAGTCTTTCTAAAGCAGCTTCACGACCAGCAACATCCTCGGCCAGGATCATTTCTCGCATGGCTACGATCTTGTCACCTTCGAAAAACATGTGTTCCGTACGACAGAGACCAATACCTTTGGCACCAAAATCACGAGCTATTTTACTCTCGCGTGGTGTATCAGCATTGGTTCTAACATACATGCGTGCATAATTATCAGTCATATCCATTAGCTTGCCAAAATCACCACTCACTTCTGGATCAATGGTTTTGATTTTATCT
This sequence comes from uncultured Lentisphaeria bacterium, assembly GCA_964578155.1. Classification (GTDB taxonomy): domain Bacteria; phylum Fidelibacterota; class UBA8477; order UBA8477; family JABMPR01; genus JABMPR01. The sequence continues at coordinate 7,470 of CAZOBQ010000069.1, read as the reverse complement.
TCAAAGATCTCACCGGTGGAGCCATTTAATGAGACCCAATCACCTTGGCTAAAGACCTCACCATTTATGGTCATGGTCCGGGCTTTATAGTTAATCTTTAATTCACCTGCGCCTGAAACACAACACTTTCCCATTCCTCTAGCAACAACTGCAGCATGAGAAGTCATACCACCACGTGCTGTCAGAATTCCATTTGCAATGTTCATTCCCTCAAGATCTTCAGGTGAGGTTTCGATTCTAGCTAAAATAGCATTCTCATATTTATCAGCCTCATCAGCAAAGAATACCAGCTGACCAGTAGCGGCTCCAGGAGAAGCAGGTAATCCCTTGGTCAATACCTTCGCAGAAGCCATGGCAGCTTTGTCAAAAACAGGGTGGAGTAATTCATCCAGTTTATTGGGTTCCATTCGCATAAGGGCTTCTTTTTCATCAATGATGCCAGCCTCAAATTCTTCCATGGCAATTCGAACCATTGCAAAACCTGTGCGTTTTCCGCTACGGGTTTGAAGCATCCAGAGTTTACCATCCTGCATGGTGAATTCGACATCCTGCATATCTCTATAATGCTCTTCAAGTTTGTTCTGAATGGCATCTAGTTCTTCATATATCTCTGGCATGAGCTCTTCAAGAGATGGATATGTTTTTCTTCGCTCCTCCTCACTCACATTGGCTAAGACAGCCCAACGCTCTGAACCTAATTTTGTGATCTGCTGTGGTGTACGGGTACCTGCTACAACATCTTCACCCTGAGCATTAATCAGATATTCACCGTTGAAAACATTCTCACCTGTACCAGCGTCACGTGTAAAAGCTACCCCAGTTCCAGAGTTGTCGCCCATATTGCCAAAAACCATAGCTTGCACATTGACTGCAGTTCCCCAATCGCCAGGAATCTTATTCATTTTACGATAGTAGATAGCTCTATCAGTTTCCCATGAATCGAAAACTGCCATCACGGCTCCCCAAAGCTGATCCCATGGGCTATCAGGAAATTCTCTACCCGTTTTTTTAGTTACTGCAGATTTGAACTTTGACACTAAACCTATGAGGTCGTCTACAGTAAATTCTGTATCCAGTTCATAACCCTGTGTTTCTTTGAGTTCTTCCATAATGGCTTCAAAGGGGTCGATATCTTCTTTTGACTCTGGTTTCATCCCTAAAACAACATCACCGTACATCTGAACAAACCGACGATATGAATCCCAGGCAAATCGATCATTACCTGACTTTTTTGCTAATGCTAAAACTGCACTGTCATTGAGTCCCAGATTCAGGACAGTGTCCATCATACCAGGCATAGAAACTCTAGCACCGGAACGAACTGAGAGTAATAATGGATTCTCAGGATCTCCAAATTTTGCACCCATGGTGACTTCGGTCTGAGCAACAGCATCTTCAACTTCTGCTTTAATCATTGCTACTGTCTGATCTTGACCGATTTTATTATATTCTGTACAAACCTCAGTTGTTATTGTGAAACCTGCAGGAACTGGAATTCCCAGTCCACTCATTTCGGCCAGGTTGGCACCTTTGCCACCCAGGAGATTCCGGTAAGAAGCATCTCCCTCGGCTTTGCCTCCTCCAAATACATAAACGTGCTTTGTCATGATCAAATCATCCTTTCAAATCATCTATAATAGTAAGTGTAAATATTGTTGCATCGTGTCTCAGTTCTGAGTGACTAATATTCATGCGCTGAATTAAACGATTTTCCTTCCGTTTTGCCAGCAAATTCAACCAGCAAACAAATTCATCTTAAACTGCCTAATGTCAACTAAATACGGCGTGACGAAAAATGGTTCTGGCCTGGAAATATTGCATGTATTTCCTGCTTCCCTGTCTAGATTCTTAATAATATGAAAACTTTACTTATCTATGCTCTAAACCCTGAGGCGGGAATTATTAAGCAGTATTTTCCTGAAGCGTCTATCAAGTTCACTCAGCCAGGTATGGAGCTCTTGACCTCAAATAAAAACTTTGATCTATTAAGAACCGGAATTGGATTAGAACGAGCAGAAGCAGCCGTGAATACTATTCCAACACCGAATGAGTATGACCGTGTGATTCAATTTGGTGTCAGTGGATCTCTTGATGATGGTCTTAAAGTCAGATCACTGATAAGAGCCAACCGTTTTACCACAAGCAAGGGAGACCCCATTGAGCTGGAGCCCACCGTTCAGTCTCAGATTCACACAGGCACCTTTCACAGTGCTATTGACGTTGTGGCAGACGAGGCATCCAGGATAGAAGCTGCTTCACAAGGCGCAATGGCTGTGGACATGGAGTCATACGCAATAGCCAAATTCTGTAAGCAATTTGAGTTACCCCTGCTGGCATTAAGAATCATATCAGACCGAGCCGGGTCTTCAACTCCTGAAGAGTTCAGAAAGAATTTTAAGATCGCCTCCCAGGAACTCCAAAGATATCTCATAGACCACGTTCTAAATCTACCATAGGATGGACAATGAAGATTTCTGTTATTATTCCTACTTATAATAGAGCTGTTGATATTGAACAGGCAATCCAGTCAGTTCTCGGACAGACCTATCCCCTGCATGAGATCATTGTTGTTGATGACCACTCATCAGACGATACCGCAGAGGTGCTAGAATCTTTTGCAGACAAGATCATAATTATCAACAACAAAGAAAACCGAGGTGTTTCTTACTCCAGAAATATGGGAATCAAAGCTGCTACCGGTGATTGGGTTGCCTTTCTGGATTCAGATGATCGCTGGGATAAGGACAAGTTGAAAGCACAGAAAAATTATCACGAGAACAATCCTGAGCTACAAATCAGTCAATGTGATGAGATCTGGATTCGAAATGGTGTACGTGTGAATCCCATGGCTAAGCATGCAAAAGTTGGTGGCTGGATTTTCGAAGCCTGCATCCCACGCTGTATCGTGAGTCCAAGTACAGTCATCATTCATAAGGACATATTTCAAGATGTAGGACTATTCGATCCGGAGTTAATGGCCTGTGAGGATTATGATCTCTGGCTAAGGATCGCTCCGTTTTACCAGATTGGATATTTAGATGAAAAGCTAGTCACCCGGTATGGTGGACACGAAGATCAGTTAAGTAAAAAATATTGGGGAATGGATCGCTTCAGGATCACAGCTATGGAGAAACAGCTTTCGAGCAAGTTGAAGCCCCAATGGAAGACTACTCTTTTGAAAGAGTTGAGTTTTAAATGTGGGATTGTTGCTGATGGCGCGAAAAAAAGAGACAAGCTGGAAGATTCTGACCTTTACAGAGATAAGCAACAGAGCTATCTGGGTCAGCTTGAGAGCTAAATCGATTTTACCTTGAATATTTAATTGATTTATTCTACGAGGTCATTTCTAATACTGGCATACTTCAGGGTAGAGTAAAGATTGCGAAAAAAGGGCGGTTGCATCTTTTGCATGTGTTCCAGCGCCCCTTCATTATCATAATCAAATCGTTTAACATCCCATTTAGTGCCGGTGTCAGTCACATTCAAGAAGGCGACTACACCTCTCTTATCCTCATCAAAGGGGAGTCCCGTCGAACCAGGACAGACCACTCTTAAATTTCCAAATTTTTCGTCACGTGGTATGTGGGTATGTCCATGTACAAATACAAAATTCTTTGTTTCAGAATGTTTATTCTGTGCGTGATCGCGCCATTTCTTAGCCTCGTCCATGCTTGGTGGACTTTCATCTCGACCAAACCAGGCGTGGGTAAATTCAATATAAGTATTACCAACAATCTCAAAATGACACATTTTCATTTTTCTGATAAAGGCTTCGCCGTCTGATCCAATCTGTTCAGCAGTCCACTTTTCGTTGGCGACAATATCGATACATACTGGATCATCTGGATCCATGCCCTCAATTGTAGGTCTATCATATTCCCAAATACGTTCAACCAAGTAGCGGTCATGGTTGCCTCTGATGTAGACAACATTGTCAAGCGATTGTAATTTATTTAAAACCTCCACAGGAGCTGATCCTAAGGAGAAACAATCACCTAAACAGATGATTTGATCCACCTTATCTGTAGCGTTTATTATATCAATAGCTTTCTCAAGTGAGAAGATATTTGCGTGTATGTCTGTAATAATCGCGTATTTCATTGTTCATCCATCATTTTATGGTGTGGGCTGCACCCCGGCGGTAATATTTGCCCTTTCCCTCAGTCAGGCCATAAATATCTTAATTTAGCGCGCTAAATCAAATGTTTTAAACCAGCATGGGACTTATATCATAAGCAACTAATTGCAGTAGCGAAAAGGTTGCCTTGGTGGTAGTGTTCGAATATATTTGCGCCTGCATGAATTTGACGTCATAATATATGAAGAAATTGATAAGAGGAGATTCAATGAAACAGTCAAGAAACCTATTGTTATGGGTTGTGGGGCTCTTGCTTTTAACGGTCTTGGGGTGTGATTCCACTGACATGACCTCAGCAAAAGTTTACCTACAACAGAAAAACTATGAGAAAGCAGGGGAAATGTTACTTCTGGCTACTGAAAAAGAGCCACTCAATTCCGAACCTGCCTATCTGTTAGCTACAGAGATATACTCTCGTAGTAAAGACTGGGGTAAAACAGCTGAGTATCTAAGCAAATCTGAAGCTATTGATGAAAAATTTGCCGAGAAGATCAAAAATGCTCGAGAAAGATACTGGGTTGACAATTTCAACGCTGGTGCCAATGGTTACAATGCCATGATCAAAGCGGGTGCTGATAATATTGACGAAAAACTTTATGCAAAAACTATCAAATCATTTCAGAATTGTATCACTTTAAATCCTGACAAGCCAGAAACCTATGGAACTGCTGCCCAGGTTTACCTCTTCAAAGGAGATTTTGAAAAGGGTAAAGAATTCATGGTCCTTGCTGTAGAGAAAAACCCTAAAGACATAATATCCTTAATCAACCTTGGGAACGTCTACTTCAAAGACAAAGAGTATGATAAGGCGTTAGACCAGCTTAACCGGGCCATGGCGGTTGATCCTTCAAACCTGAATGCAATCAAGCAACTTGCTTTCATCTACGATGCAAAAGGCGAAAAAGATAAAGCTGCCGAGGCATATATTAATGCAATTGGTGTAGATCCAGAGAATACCGATCTACATTATAATCTGGGAGTTCTTTATTTTCAGCAAGAAAAGTATGAAGTTGCTGCCAGTGAGTTTATCAAAGTAACTGAATTAAATCCAACAGAAATTGATGGCCTTTTTAATGCTGGGTTGGCTTATGGACGCCTGAAGGATTTTACTCAGGCTGAAAAATACCTGGAGCTGGCCTACGAAATGGCCCCAGAAAGTATAGACGTTGTGCATGAATTGAAGATGGCGTACTACCATAATTACGGTACCAAATCAAAAAAATTCAAAGCAATGGACAAGGCTGAAAAAGCCCTTAAAAAATAGACATACATTCGCAACACATTAAAACCCCGCACCTTTGCGGGGTTTTTTGTTTCATTCACATCTTCCCTCTTTATTTTTAGTTAACAATTTTCACTATAAAGGAATCTATCATGCGTTTAATATCAATTATCACTCTCACTCTACTCATTTCCCTAACTGGGTTCGCCAAAAAAAAAGGAGCCCCACCCATGACAGCCGGTGCTCCCGGGGATAGAACCTGCTTTACCAGTAAATGCCACGCTGGGAATGATTTAAATTCAGACAAAGCCACCATCTTTATTGAAGGTCTTCCTGAAGTATACACTGCCAATGAGGTTTATGACATCACGCTCAGATTAGAACAGCCTAAAGCCAAAAAATTTGGCTTCCAGGCAACTGTTGCAGATGCAAATGGACACGCCGTAGGGACGTTAGTATCAGTTGAGGGCCAGAACACTCAGCTCCTGAGCGATGAAAGATCAAAATCAAGGACAGATAGACGATACATAACTCATACTAAAACAGGTATAACCGGTCCTAAAAAAGGAGTTTCTCCCACCTGGCAATTACAATGGAAGGCACCTGCTGATTCGGCAACTACACCCTCATTCTATTTTACCTTTAATGCTGCAAATGGGAACACAAAGAAAACGGGTGATTTCATCTACTCACGTTCAGTTGAAGTAAAATCAGCTCTAGACTAAGGATTAAAATACAGATGAAGAAAGGTAGGATCACAGGTCCTGTCTTTCTTCATTTTTCACATGTTTGAGCTTTCTAGAGATATGGATCCACACTAATTTCCAAGATATGTTAAATCAGGTATGCAGGAAGCTCGTAGGACTTGGACTGGTATTGGCCGTATCAGTTTATGCTCAGAAAATTCCTGTAAAAGAACCCCACCTCATACCCTTCCCATCCCTGACAAGTGGCCTCTCCTATTTTTCTCTGATCCCCAGCCAGAATATGATCCTAGCCCCTGGTTCTTCCACTGGGTGGACTATTGAGGACACGCTCAGACGAATTGCCATCACAATTGACTTGGAGTTAGTGCGCTATCGTTGGGGAGATCTTGTTTTTAACTCGGACCAGTATGATGCCTATTCCAGTTTAGGGTACTCCCTTTTCAATCAGGTCGGCTCCACCAACCTGCCTTGGGGTTTTCCAACTTCCTTTAAGCTCAACCAAGTTGGGTTCTCCGGCTTTACAATGAACCCCTTAATTAAAGAGCTCTATCTAGATCATAGGTTTATCTACAACTATAGTCATCGAGGTGCATTACAGGCTAACTTTGCAGCTGGGCTTACCAATCTAAGCTTATACAAAAACGGCTCCGGTGTTCGGATTCTTAAGTCGAACGGTTTGGGCCTCCATTTTGGTCTCGGCTGGAAACTTACCCTCCTGGGTAGGGCCGGTGAACGGATTCGTTTTGGCGTTGACCTTGGATACTCCCTGCGCAGCTTTGATATTGGTGAACAGGAGACAAACCTAACATTAAGTGATGGTACAAATGGAGCAATATCTCCCATCGAATCCATTTCGTTCAACACTCCCAACTTGAAAGTAAGTCTGGAGCTTGGTGAACGTTTATTCTCTGCTTATTCACCCTATCGAGATCCCTATAAACTTGGAATATTAAATCTCAGCGCCGGAACGGGATGGGTAAGTTTCCAGACAGGCACTAGTATTCAATATGACACCACAGGGGTTGCCTTAACCCTACCATTCTTTGCGAAGATAAGTCAAAATTATGATCTGCAGATCATCAAGTATAACTGGCCCTTTCACTTTATTAAACAATCAAATATCGATGGGTTTAGTGGAATGGGAGTACGCTATTGGCGGGTGACACAGCAAACAAAACTACCCACAGGATGGGCTCGTAATTTCACAGACGGATCTAATCAATATTCAGCGATGACATTCTCCCCTAAAGTGATCGATATCTATGTTGATCATGAGATCATCTATCCTATGGGAAAACGGCTACACGCAAAGATCAGAGCCGGAACTGGGTATGCCAATATGACTCTCTATGAAAATATTAGCTTAGAAATTGAAATTTCTACAGGCATTAAAAGTTTTACTG
>CAZOBQ010000068.1:0-12870 GCA_964578155.1 uncultured Lentisphaeria bacterium | reverse complement strand
TCCGGCCCCCTGCTCCCAAAGCAGGTGCGCTAACCGGACTGCGCCACACCTCGATTATTCAAAAGCGGCATGAATATAGTTTCCACAACAGTGAATTCAAGTGAGTTCTGATAGCTTCACCGCAATTTCAGCACCCAACTGTATATTGTTCAAGGCCAAAGCTCGATTCGTCACCAAACTTTGACCCTCAGTCAGCTCTACAATTCGGCCTAATAGAAAGGGCGTAAGCTCTTTACCATCAATACCTTTAGACAGAGCCTCATTCAGTGCTGCAGTGATATATTGATCCATTTCCTCAAGGGGAATATCGAACGCTTCAGGTACAGGGTTGGCGATTAGAATTCCTGATAAGATTCCTACCTTTACCTGAGCTAAATAGGTTGCAGCAATTTTCTCGGAGGATTTGAGGCTTGCTGATAGACTCAAACCCGAGTTCCGTGAATAAAATGCGGGGAACTCGTCCGTTTGATACCCGATGACGGGAACACTCATAGTCTCGAGATATTCCAAGGTCTTTGGGAGATCAAGGATGGCTTTCGCGCCTGCAGAGACTACGATTACTGGAGTCCGAGAAAGCTCAATGAGGTCAGCGGAGATATCAAGATTGTGCTCAGCACCTCTGTGAACACCGCCAATCCCACCAGTTGCAAACACCTGTATTCCTGCCGCATGTGCCAATCGCATGGTTGCTGAAACCGTTGTGGCACCATTCCCCTTTTGGGCCAATGTAAGACCAATCTCACGGGTCGCTACTTTAGCTACAGATGAATCAGACGCAAGCTGTTCTAACTGATCATTCTCCAGCCCAATACAGATCTTTCCATCTAAAATAGCAATGGTGGCAGGTTCAGCACCGAAAGCCAAAGCGATCGCCTCCGCTTCTCTTGCGAATACCAGATTCTCAGGATAGGGCATTCCGTGTGCAATGATTGTTGATTCCAGGGCAAGAACCGGTTTCCCCCCATCCATCGCTTCACTTACAGCGGCTGAATAGATAAAGTCATTATTTTCCATGCTATGAACTTAGAAGAGAGTGACTTCTAAGCAATTTATGAATTACACATAATCATTTTTTCATCCTTACAACCATTTGCGATCAAAAGATTACTCGTATTCTGCAAAGCAATCCTTAACTCAAAATCGTTCATATTTTATCCATTGTAAGATTATTATTCATCTGGTCATTTTGAGTGTCTTATAATAACTACATTTTCCATCCATATTTACTTTTATTTGCTAATATTAAACATATATAACTTATTGTTTATCTTCTCTTTATAAACATTATTATATTTGTCATAATTATGGCATGAAAATTGGCATATATACGCGCGATGAAAGTAAGTATATATATAGTAAGCCTAATCGAGACTCTGAAGCATACTCAGTTAGGTAATTCTGCAACCTTGAAACAAAATTTGTCACTAATACTTGGCATGGGGGGAATTCTAAATATCACAATTTTCACAGCGAGCCGAATCATTCTGCACGGAATGAAAACTAGAAGGGAACTTCAAATGAAACGTACACTCATAACGACAATACTTCTCCTCAGCATGCTGTCTTCAGCAATCTGGGCCCAGGGTCCACCCCTGCTCGTCATCGAGTTGGATGAGGAAAAAGTCAATCTTTCCGAAGATGAAAGATCAGGGGATACTGCAACTATGTATTTCCCTGGTGACACCATTCGTTACACTCTGACTGCCAGCAATGAAGGTGGAAGTCTTATGACACAACCAGAAGTCTTAGACCCAATCCCAGCAGGGGTAACATATATCTCCGGATCAGCTACTGGTGAAAATTCCAACATCATTTTCTCCATCGATAGTGGGGTATCCTTCCATAACTGGCCTGTCTCTTACACGGTAAGAAATACAAATGGTCAGGAAATAGTTCACCAAGCATCCGCCGATATGATCACCCATGTCAAATGGCAGATTCAAGGCAACCTGGCAGTTGGTGAAACCAGACTGCTACAATTTTTGGTCGAGGTGAACTAATGAGTGCCCAAACAATTTTTAATAGAATTGCCACACTGTGGCTCAATCAAGAATTAATCAATAACAAACGAAGCAAAACACAAGGAGGGTTTAAAATGAAACCTGTACGCTTCTTAACAACAGCCGTCATCCTTATGATGACGACCTCGATGGTATTTGCCATTACACCGGCAGGAACGACCATCACCAACCAGGCAACTGGTACGTATGACGATGTCAACGGAAATGCCATGACACCCGTGAGCTCAGATCCAGTCACGACCCTGGTGTCTTCTGTGGGCGGAGTAACACTGACAACTGGTTTTGACCAGAGTGTAAACGCCTTTAACTCTGTAGCTTATGCTATCACCCTTACCAATACGGGTAATGATGATGATACCTACACAATGGATTATTCCGCTGTGCTGGGTGGTACAAGTACTTTTACAGACTCACTCTTCCTGGACAACGGATCAAGTTCTGGTGTCAGGGATGCAGGTGATACCTACATCGCAAATGGTGGCTCAGTAGCAGTCACGTTTGCAGCTGGATCTGCAAGCCTGCTCTTAACGGTGACAGACAATAACGCTACAGGTGCTTTGGATGCAGATAATGTTACTGTTACTGTAACAGCCACATCTACCAATACTGGTACACCTTCAGATTCACAGGATTATGTGACAACTGCTGCAGCCGCAGATCTTGTGGTTACCCAGACACCTTCGACGGCACCTTTTAATGCAGGCGATGCTGTAACATACGATGTGTGTTTGACAAATGATGGTTCCCTGACAGCTCTTAATCCTGTCTATACTTTACCCATCGATGCTCAATTCAACGTAACTGGAAATATCAGTGTAGATATCAGCTACAACAGTGGTGCCCCAACAACTCTCATAGCAGAATTGGGTGGAGTAGACACAAACACAGATGGTGCAGTTATCAGCGCTGGTGGGAGCTTAGTCCTCACCCTGAGCGATATTCCAGCTGCTCAAGATGCCTGTTTTAGTTATACACTATCTCTGGATGCAGATCTTGTAGCTCCAGTGACAATTCCCAGTGAACCTGTTGTTGAGTATGATGATGGTAGTGGCAATAACTATCCTACTCCTGATAATGACAGTGGCGGTGGTGAAGTTGCTATCACTGAGGGTTATTCAGTTACTATCGTAGAAAATGGTGCCACAACTGGTTCCTTCACTTCTCCAATAGATACTGTGTTCTATGGCTTTAGTCTGGACAATAGTGGTAACGGAACAGACGATTTTATTCTGTCTGGAGATGTCCCTGCCCTGACCTACGAATTCTATGTAGATCTGGATGGCGATGGCGTTCTAGATGCCAATGAACTTGCAGCCGGCCCCCTCACAAGTGACACCTATACAGGTCTTGCTTGGGATACAACACCGGTTTGGATCATTGCAACTATCATCATCCCCGGTTCAGCGGCTGACGAAGATGTTTATTCATTGACCATCACAGCTACAAGTGTTGGTGATGGTGGCGTTACTGATACACTGGGCCCACTGAGCATCACGGTTGCTGTACCAAATATGCAGATCGTCAAATCAGTTGATAAAGCAAATGCTGCACCAGGTGATACACTCACTTATACAGTAATTGCTTACAATCACGGTTCTGGTGTCGGAACGAACATCACCATTGATGATACGATTCCTACCAATACCGGATATACTCCAGCTTCAATGACCTATGCCTTAAATGGTGGATCTGCTTCCATTCTTACTGATGGGGCAAGCGATGACCAGGGTGAATACAACACCAGCGGTAGTCCAAAAGTTGTGTTTACTGTGAATAACCTGGCGGCTGATCCAGATGGTGCCGGTGCCGGTGAGTCTTATGTCACCTTCACTTTTCAGGTAACTATAGACTAACTATAGGCCTGTAAGGTTTTCGTGAACGATAAATTAAACCCTCCACACCTTTCCTATGAGGCCTAGTTGAGACGTCTACTGACACTCTTCTTCCTCATGGGAGCGGTGGCTTTCGCTCAGACACCGAGCGAGACCGAGATATCCAACTCGGTGACGATGCAGTACACCTTTCACGACACAGTTCGTGAATTGGTGTCTAATACTGTCGTCACCGAAGTTGATTCGGTCTTTGGTCTTGATGTCCAGAAAGCCGCTTCTGTGGATTCTGTCTCCGCCGGAGACACCCTGATTTATCTCATTACGATGGATAACACTGGAAATATCCCTTTAAGCTCATATAGTCTGATTGACACCCTTCCTGAACATCTGGAGTTCGTGTCTGCTGATCCTACTGCCACAAACAGTGGGCAGACAATCACCTGGTCCATGAATAATCTGGATATTGGTGATAGTAAGCAGATCGATCTCACAACAGTAGTCAGAGAGGAAAGTCCAAGTGCTGCAACTCTGCGGAATGTGGCCTGGGTTGAGACTCCCTTCAGCGAAGCGATTCCATCAAACGAATCCATTGTTGAACTGGAGACAATCATAGTACCCACCCCATTACTTAGCGTTCAGTCTGAAACAGAGTTGGTCACTATTCCAGGTGATACCCTCTTATATACTATACTATATAGTAATCATGGTATAGGGGACGCTAATTCAATTGAGCTGACAAATGAACTACATAGTCTGGTAGCTCCACTTGATGGATCTACGTCTGCCATCTATGATGATGGAGAGCGCACACTTACTTGGAGCCTGGAAAATCTGGCTGCTGGTGAAAGTGGACAGGTCAGTTTCTATGGTCTGGTTTCAAATGCAGCCAATCGCGGTGACCAGATTCTGAACAAGACCCGGATACAAGGTGCTGCTGGTTCACAGGATTCTTCCAGTTTTGCTACACTTGTACGTGCACCGGAAATTATTATCGGTCTCGAAGCGAGCTCTCAGATCGTGAATGCAGGTGATGTTTTTGAATATTTCATCACTGCTAACAATTTCGGTGATACGACAGCAACGAATGTCGTCCTCATAGATTCACTTTCCGCCAATGTAGAGTTTGTGACTTCGAACTTAGGTGGAATATATGATTCCACCACACACACCGTATCATGGGATATTGGTACTCTTGAATCTGGTAGTAGCTCAGCATCCGCTGAGAAGAAGGGTGAGGTAATTAACCACACTGTAACTTCATCTCTGAAGTCTGAGACTATATATACTATTGAGGTACAAGTTTCTAATGTCATTCCAAATGGAACCATGATCCCGAATACAGCACTGGTCTTCGATGGAGAATCAGGTGCTACTTCTGCAGCTTCAGCAGCCACAGGATTGGCAGTACATTCGTCGCCAATACTGTCCTTTGCAAAATCTGCGGATGTCGAAGTATTCCCCGGTGATACTGTACATTATGATCTTCACATCACAAACATCGGATCAGATAATGCGACAGGATTGGTCGTTAGAGACACACTTGACCAACGCCTGACTCTGGTAAGCATCTCAGGTGTCTATCAGTATGATCCAACTTCACGTGCCATTACCTGGGATCTCGGATCCCTGGCAGTCAATCAAAGCACGCAAATGAATGTTATTGTGACAGCTCCAACAGATCTGAATGATGGAGAGTTCATCCTCAATCATGCCTGGGCTCAGTCAAATGAGACCACAGCAATCAGAGCGGAAGCCAGAACGACAAATATCCTGCCCCTGTCGGTGGACCTAACTACTTCTCCTGAATTTATTCTGGGGAATGGTGAAGCATCATCCCAGTTGAGTGCAGCAGTATATACCTTCCTGGGCAATCCTGCTCCAGATGGTATCTCTGTCAACTTCTTTACGAACGCAGGAAACATTCCAGATTCAATTAGCACAATCGAGACTAAAGATGGTATGGCAGTTACAACGTTGACCTCTGATGTGGTTGTGGACGAACCAGTTACTGCACATGTAACAGCTCGGGCACAATACTCAGCGACCAAATATGCTCTTGATCTAACCGAAGTGACTTTCCTGATCGGTGCTTTTGAAGGCATTATCATGAATACCAAAGGCGAGCCACAAACAGACGTGCTAGTAGAACTGTTCAGCATAACCAGAGATACATTTGCTGGTAGTGATTCAACAGATGAAACTGGGTACTACCTTATTCCTATCCTTCAAGATGATCTGTATCGTATTTCCTATACGATCATTGGATCAGATGGTTTGGCTTATGTGAACACCCAGGAGATTATGATCGAGACACCAGATGAAGGTGCTGTCGTGACTAATCTTAATTCAGTCTCCGGCTGGATCTATGATGCTATTTCAGGAGAGATAATTGTAGAAGACAGCCTACTTGTCATCCTCCTGGGCAACCCTGATACCACAGGTTTTGGATCCTTAGGGTCTAGTCTTGGTCTTGGAAAAGTTGCTGATCATCATTTCAATGATTCAACCTACACAGATTCAACGGGTCAGTATTTCTTTACGAACTTACTACCCGGTGAATATCAGATCATCCTAGACTATAGTGGTACTGAATCCTATTCTGACGCATCTATGAGTCTTAATTTAACGCAACCCGGTGCATATGTTGTCAATGCCAATATGGCTATACGACAGTCTCCTTTCTTTCTATATAAAGAGGTAGAACAGAGTGAAGCTGCTGTGGGTGACACTGTTGACTATACCATTAATATCGGTGCTCTCCAAAATTGGGCGGACTCATTATTCATTATTGACCGACTTCCCCAAGATCTAGAATATGTGAACTCTATAGTCCCAGCAAGTGTGAATTTTGAAAGCTATGATACTTTCAACAATGAAATTCGCTTCAATAGTGCCAGTATGTCCATACTTGATACACTCAGTCTAACCATTCAGGCTGTTGTAAAATCAGGTGCGGGTCTGGGTCCGGTTGAAAATATCGCGTTTGTAACAACAGGAATAGATACAACATATAGCTATGACGATACGAGGACTGGTGCAACCACCAATATCATCTTCCCCTATTTGAAACTTGAGAAAAAGGCTAATAAACGTACTGTAGAACCAGGTGATGTCATCACTTATACAATACGTGTGACAAACTTGAGTAGCACAGAATCAGTACATGACTTTACCTTTGATGATATCCTGCCACGGGGATTTAAATACCGTAAGGGAACCAGTCATTTCAGAGGAGAAAAGATTTCTGATCCATCCGCTCAGAGAAGTGGAAAGAACAGAATGGCTCTCACTTGGAATATGGCAGATACACTTGCAGCACACGAGACCTATGAACTCACCTATCGTATTATTGTGGGTCTTAGCAGTCAAGTGGGAATCGCCACCAATGAGATAATGGGATATGCCAATACTTTCCAGGATTATCCAGTTGAATCCAATAAGGCTACAGCAGAAGTTACAGTAAGACCTGGACTACTGAGTGATCGTGGACTGATTATCGGTAAAATTTATTTTGATACAAACAGCAATGGACTGCATGACAACAATGAGAGAACGGTTAAAAATGTTGAACTGATCATGGAAACTGGCGCTAGAATCCGCACTGATGAGTATGGTAAATTCTCTGTACCTGATGTTAGTGCCGCTATGCATGTCTTAAGAATTAACGAAAGAACCTTGCCTGAGTTAGTCAAGGTTAAAAATGACTCCCCAGACTATCTGGGTGATACCCGCAGCCGGATCGTAAGAGTGGCCGCAGGAGGTATTGCTAAGGTATCCATCGCTCTAGAGGAAGAAGCTATTCCCGGAACGATAACAGGTGTCAGCTATTATGATGCAAATCAGAACTTCACTTTCGATGCTGGTGAGGAAGTCCAGGGAAATATAAGATTTATTCTAAATGACACGCTGAGCAGCCAATCAGATTCAAGCGGTCAGTTTGTGCTCACCGATGTACCCATGGGGTCAAGTCAACTAACTCTTGACGAAAGTACCCTGCCAGGATACGCCTTCTTAGCTATTGAGGAGGATTCTACAGCTGATGAATTCACTGGATGGGAATTGAATCTTAAATCAGGTGATAGTGTTACTGTAAACGTTCCTTTGCAGAAACGTGAAATGACAATTGCAATCAGTAAACAGGCCACACTCAAGATGCAAACCGAGATGATCACCAAAGAATTCCGTCTCATCGCTTACAAGCCTTGGACAACGACGATCAACTATGGTTTTGCCACTGCTAAAGCAGAATTACAACCCGCCATCATTGAAGAGCTCAAACGTGTTGCAGAGCTGTTAAAATGGCAGCAACAGATCAATCTGGATGTCAATGGTCATACAGACAATATTCCTATCGGGAATGGTGGCACTTTCGCAGACAATGCTGAGTTATCTCAAGCGCGCGCCGATGCAATCAAAGATTATTTGATCACCGAGGGGAGAATTTCAGCAGATCGCATTAAGGCTACAGGTTATGGGGATGCACAACCTGCTGCGACAAATGATACACCTGAGGGTCGTGCCGAAAATCGCAGAGTGGAAATGAATTTTTACCATGCTGGTGATGATGACTCAGATTACAATCAATTACAATTCCGCTATGATATCAATTACAGCGGTGAAATAGAAGCCTTGAACGTTCGATTCCATCAATCATTGCCACTAGGTTTCGGCATTAAACCCGCCAGCACGATATTGAGCGGTAAGACACTCGAAATCGCGAACTCTGATAGTACTGGCGATGAATTGGCACTAGGTGACTGGAAGTCAGAAACCCATCAGGAATTGGATGTAGCTATTCGCCCTGATGATTTCGAGAAGATCGAGACAACAGGTATTGTGGTTGCTTCGCTCGAGTACCTGGATGAAGATGGGAACAAGGTCTTTACAGATAGTCTGCAGACCATGATCACCACCGTGGTATCAACCATTTCATTTAACCTTATTCTTGAAGGAACGCAGTTTGGATCAGGCTCAGCAGACTTGCAGGAATCCGCGTTACCAGCCCTACGTAAATTGGGTGATTTCATGACCTGGCAGCCAGAAATAAATATCGTGATCGAAGGGTTTACTGATAACATGGGTGCTGAAGCTTACAACGTATACCTCTCTAGGCAGCGCGCAGCTAGTGTCCGTGATTTCCTCCTCAACAATTATCCAGGTGTGAAACCAGCAATGATTGAGATCAAAGGTCACGGCCCCCGCTATCCTGTTGGAGACAACACAAGCTGGTTAGGTCGTAGAGCGAATCGTCGAGTTGAAGTTGTTGTGAATGCTGAAGTGGGTGAAGCAACGGTCCTCGAAGCTAAAGTACTCAATGAAAAACTAGTAAATACTATCTCTCGACCCCCGCAGCCTTTTAATGTACTAGGAGATAGTATGATCACCATACCTGCTGGACAAAATTCCATGCTCACCATGCACATGGAATTCCCAGGTTATGCTGCTGCAGATTCTATTTCTATGACTGTTAATTTACTGAACGGGAGCTATTTTACAGAAACCGAGATCAGTTCACAAACCTGGAGACAGTCTCTAATTCCAGGAGAAGGTACATTCGAGCTACCCATCCAGGTCATGATCCCGGAAAAAAATACTGAGAAGCAGGAAATAATCGTATATGTTGATCTTTTTAAAGATGGTGAATACATCTCGGGTCAGATTCAGAAAATCATGAAAATAGGATTGAAGTAATATGCAGCACTTGAAATATTTTTTGCTCGTACTCTTCCTTCTCATCCCGGGTGTGAATAGCATTTGGGCTCAAGTTGTCATGCTGGAGCCCAAAAATAACGCTGTTTCCGAGATCAGTCGTATCTCCGTGACCGTTGCTGGCAAAGCCGGTGATCTGGTCAATTTAGAGATAAACGATGAATATGTCCTGACTGACACAATCCGAATTGACGGTCTTCTAGATTACCTGAATATTGATGTCCCCATAGGACCGGTGAAAATCAGAGTATGGATGGCTACCAAAAAAGGTCGCATCTTTGCAGCCGAGAGAAATATACATGTCCTGGGACCTGCGCAGAAGATTATTCCCTTAGATGACCAGTTAAGCTTACCTGCAGATGGGGTTTCTGAAAAATCAATCAAATTGGAAATTCAAGATGCCTGGGCATATCGGATAAAAAATATCAGAGTAGCCAGTGCTAGTATTGAGGCGGGTGAAATCCTTAACGATGATCTGGATCCCGCTACCTCAGGAGTGCAGGTCGCTGTTAAAGATGGGTATATCAATCTGCTGATCAAGGCGGCTTCAGGTACAGCCGGGTTGAGCAACATCGACATTCAAGTCATGGGTTTCAAAGGTGTGGTCCCTTTCAACTATGACCTACCTATGATCCCGTTCATTTTAGTTGGAGGCCTGGATGTAGCAGCAGCCACTCAGGGTAATGATCAAGACCCCCTTGACATACCTGACTTTGGCATCCTGAACAACAATAGTGTCGGTTTAGGCAGTTCTGCCATAGCTGGTGGTCGGGCTGCATTCTATACCACCGGCTCCTTAAAACCTGGGTTGAATTTGACCGCCAGTTTTGATACAGATCGTGGTTATATGGATCAAATGTTCTATGACGTTGATGTTTATGAACAATATCCCCTAATGGGAGACGCCAGTACCATTGTTTACGATGCCCAGACCCGTTCTAAACTCTACACAAAATTGCAATATGGGAAAACCTTTGCACTCCTAGGCGATTATAATACCAATTTTAGCAATACTGAATTTGCCGCTTATAATCGAACGTTCAACGGTTTGAAAAGTGATATATACTATGGATTGCATAAACTTTCTGTCTTCGGGACGCTGAGTGACAGGACCATGCTTCAGGAAGAGATCCGCGGTGAGGGAATATCTGGATATTATCGCATGGAAAATGGAGATTTGACCCGCTTTTCAGAAAAGGTCGAACTCATTACCCGCGATAGATATCACTCAGAAAAAATATTGAAACGGACCCCATTAGGTCGCTTTCAGGACTATGATGTGAATTATGTGGATGGAACTTTGATGTTCAAACAGCCGATTCCGTCAATTGATGCTGAGGGTAACCCCATCTTTATTATAGTTTCCTATGAATATGAAACCAAAAATGCTGATCGCCTTCTGATCGGAGGGGCCCGCTATGAAGGTGAGATCTTGCCCGGTATCAAGGTCGGTAGCACAATAATAGTTGAGGAACAAGCTCTGGACAATTATGGCCTAATCGGAGTGGATTTTCATGCCCCCATTGGTGAGAAGGTCAAGCTGGCTGGCGAGATCGCCAGTTCAAGTGCACCTGACTTGGCAGGGGTCATCGAAAGTGGCTTAGCCTATAGAATTGATTTAGAAGCCCAAGCGACTCCTGAGTTGGCTCTCGAAGCATATTATCGCGAGATTGACAGTGGTTTTGTAAATGGTTCACAAATAGGTGGCAGCCTAGAGAGCAATAGCCGAAAAGTTGGTATCTCAGGCAAATATAAAACAGTTCAACTGGGGCAGATCACCTCGGAATTCTACAACCAGGAGCTCGGTGCCAGAGCCGGCGTGGCGAATACCAATCAGGTTTTTAATATAAATCTTGACCGTGCTATTAATAAAAACGGTAAATTTAAGGCAGGTTACGAGTTTGCCTCTAGGGATCAACTATTCACCTTGACGGATTCCACTACTCACAATAAGTCGCATCTCCTTAGAGCCAACTATCGCTTTAAGGTCTTGGAAAAGGTACACGCGGTCCTTGAACATCAGCAGAATTTGGCCTCCAAAGACCGGTCTAAACCTACCAGCTCCAGTGTGGGTCTGACATACCCCATCTCAGACGCATTAGAGGTATTCTGGAAATACAGTTTCATCCAAGGTACTAGCGTCAACCGTCAAAGCGTCCTTGGTTTTAATTCCCTCATTGGTGAAGAGACTGAGCTGGAAGCGAAGTATGAGATTAGTGGTATCACAGGCGAACAGAGAAACCGAGCAACAATAGCCCTTCATAATCGATGGGAGTTTAGAGAATATCTCATTCTGAATACAGCTATTGAGAATGTCTCCACCTTGGATTCACTTGAGCTGCCTTCCCCCACTCATCAAGCTATGGCACTTTCCATGGAATTTTTACCTGATCTACCTTTAAAGGGAATCGCCAAACTTGAGGTTCGTGATGATCCAAGCAGTGTCCAGCGTGTTTTTACTCTGGGTGGAGACATGAAGATCTCTGATGGTTTTGGTGCACTGGCAAAGTTTGACCATCATGAAAGACGTTACAAGGCTGTCAATCAAGGATCTGATACCCGTGAGAACTACCAATTTGGGTTGGTCTATCGTCCACACGCACACGATGTGATCAATGTGCTTGGAAAAATGGCTTATGTATCTGACAGGAGTAGCCACGCGACACCCAGTTACCGACAGGATCGTCTCATCTTCTCCTCTCATACCTATTGGCAAATAAAACCGATGTTAGGTCTCGGGGGTCGGATTGCAGCTCGGATGGTCTTTGATGAGGAAGGCGACCTTTTTAGTGATCGTACCAATACTTTCTTTGCCAGTTTACGCGGTGAGTATTCATGGGATGTTGAATGGAGTACAATTCTTGACATTCGCTCCATTTACCTTTCACCTCTGGGAGAAAGTGCCTTTGGTCTTGCGGCTGAGGTTGATTATCTAGTAATGCAGAATATGCAAGTTGGACTAGGGTATATATTCAAGAATTTCAGCGATCCAGATTTTGATTTTCTAGAGTACCAATACAATAATATCTATGTCTCGCTCCATATGAAATTCAGCGAGGATATTTTTAACTGGCGTTGAGAAAATCGATAGGTTGACTATATGAATACTATAACTAATAACATATTATCACAAGTGCCCCAACGGTTCACCGTTGAAATTCTCGACGGTCCAATGGGATATATTTGGAATAGTACTTATTTTACCAGCAAGAGTCGCTCACTTCTACACAATAAGGAAGCTAGATAGTGAAAATAATGACTCTCAGCCTCATCCCAAATAAAACATCTCCAGGTATTTGCATGGGCGT
>CAZOBQ010000067.1:0-13017 GCA_964578155.1 uncultured Lentisphaeria bacterium | reverse complement strand
GAACTTACCTGCAGATCTGAAATACACCAGTGATCATGAGTGGATTCGTATTGAGGGTGATACTGTCACCATCGGGATCACCGATTTTGCTCAAGGTGAATTGGGCGATGTGGTTTTTGTTGAATTACCTGAAGTAGGGGATGAATTTGCAAAAAGTGATGTTGCAGCCACTATCGAAGCGGTTAAAACTGTTGCTGATGTTTTTCTACCTGTGAGTGGAAGTATTGAAGCCGTGAATGACGCACTAGATGATACCTCTGAGTTGATCAATCAAGATGCTTATGGGGAAGGTTGGATTTTGAAGATCAAGCTCTCTGACGCTTCCGAATTAAACGATCTGATGAGTGCTGAAGACTATAAAGCCAGTATTTCCTAGGGACACGATGCATCAGTACATACCAAATTCTGAAGAAGAACAACTTAAAATGCTCAATGAGGTGGGAATTGCCTCATTTGAAGAATTGTTGACCAGTATTCCAAAGGCATTACGCTATCAGGGCGACCTCCCTTTGGCTCCTTCAAAATCTGAAATTGAACATAAGCGGGATGTCCACCGTATTCTTAATGGGGATGCCAGCACAGCGACTCATGTTTCTTTTCTGGGTGGAGGTAGTTACGACCATTTTATCCCTCACGTTGTAGATGTCCTCATCAGTCGTTCTGAATTTTATACTGCCTACACACCCTATCAAGCTGAGGTTTCTCAAGGGACTTTACAGGCCATGTATGAATATCAGTCCATGATCTGTGAATTGACAGGTATGGACCTGGCAAACTCATCCATGTATGATGGTGCCAGCGCCATGGCTGAAGCCTGTTTACTGGCTTCTCGGCATACCAGGCGAAAAAAGATTCTGATCTCTAAGAGTGTAAACCCGGTTTATGTAGATGTAGCTGTTACTTATGCCCACCATCAGGGACTGGAATTTGAGTTTGTCGATCTTAAGTCTGGGCTTACTAGTCTTGAGTCATTGGGCTCAAAGCTCGATGATTCCATCGCCGGTATTGTTATTCAAAACCCAAATTTTTACGGTGGATTAGAAGATCTTGTTGCCATTAAAGCCAGCATTCAGGATTCGAAAACCCAGCTCATTGCTGTGGTAAATCCCATTAGCCTTAATTTACTGGAGGCACCTGGAAAGCAGGGTGCGGATATTGTCGTTGGCGAGGGCCAGTCACTTGGAAACCACATGAGTTTTGGTGGACCCTATTTAGGATTTATGGCGGTGAAAGAACCCTTGATCAGGAAAGTTCCGGGGCGCATAGCTGGAGAAAGCGTTGATATCAATGGGAAACGTGCATTTGTGATGGTCCTGAGAACTCGGGAGCAAGATATTCGCCGTGAACGGGCCACTTCAAATATTTGTACAAATCAGGGTTTAAATGCCCTGGCTGCCTGTGTGTATATGTCCACTCTGGGAAAACACGGATTGCGTAAGGTTGCGGAGCTCTGTACCCAGAAAGCTCATTATCTAGCCGAAGGTATTAGAGCATTGGATGCTTACTCAGTGGCCACTCAATACTTCTTCAATGAGTTTGTGGTTGAGGTTCCCGGGAGTGCAAAAACCTTAGTACAGCAGGCCCTTAAAGAGGGGTACTTTGCCGGAATATCCTTAAGCCAATTTGGTGAAGCCGAGAATAAATTGCTGGTTGCAGTAACAGAAAAACGAAGTAAAGTAGAGTTGGACGGATTAATTGAATTTCTTAAGGGATATACTGTTTGAGTGTTTATAGCCAATTACTCGATGTGAACTCTACCCGCGGGGCGAGTTATCTAGTTCTGGTTGATCCTGATCGTTGGGAACCTGATCAGGTCGAGAACTTTATAAAAAAGATCAATGCTTCCGGCGCTGATGGTATTCTAGTGGGCAGTTCACTTATTTTGGGTGAAGATGTACAGAAAAAGATGCGAATTATCCAGGCAGTTGCCGAACTTCCTGTCATTCTTTTTCCTGGAAATGTAAATCAGCTGACACCTCATGTTGATGCAGTATTATTTCTATCTGTGATTAGTGGTCGTAATCCGCAATACCTGATCGGGGATCAAGTTCAAGCAGCACCCGTTGTTCGTGCATTGGGAATCGAACCCATATCCACAGCTTACATGATCATTGAGAGCGGGCGAGTGACCACTGCAGAGTTTGTGAGTGGGTCGAAACCTATTCCCAGAGATAAATCAGAAATAGCAGTTGCTCATGCATTAGCAGCAGAATATTTGGGTTTTAAATTCATTTATCTAGAAGCTGGTAGCGGTGCTGAGCGATCAGTGTCAACGGAAATGGTGAGGGCTGTAGCCAACAGCACCAGTGTTCCCATTATCGTAGGTGGAGGAATTCATACCCCTGATGTAGCAGCAAAGCTTGTTGCTGCAGGTGCCTCATTTGTGGTCACTGGTAATGTTCTTGAGGACGAATCCAATTCACACCTTATGGAGCAATTCGCTTCCGCTATACACAGTAAGTAGTTCTTTCCTATTTCATGCTCCTCTTGTCTTTCGTCATCCCGAGCGACTTGACGGAACGTGGCGACCTCAGGTCTGAGAATACTTTCCTTCGACTAAGCTCAGGACAGGCTATTCCTCCCTAGTAAAGACTCACCATAATTTTTCATTCTTAAATATTCAATTTTAAATCTTACCTTATATTCTCCCATGTCACAATCCGAATTTTATTTGCAGGATTTTCTTAATTATCTACGCATTGAGAGGAACCTGGCTCAGAATACCCAGCAGGCCTATATGGATGATCTGACAGATTTTCAGACATTCATAGGAACCAGGAAAATTGAGAAACCGGGCAAGGTAGATCACCAGATGCTTACAGAATATGCACGGGATCTGAAGCAGCGTAAAATGGCCGAAACCAGTGTGGCCAGACACTTTTCGTCCCTACGTGCTTATTACCGATTTCTGGTGATGGAGGGTTATCTTGAGAATGATCCCACCCAGTTTCTGGATTCACCAAAGTTACCATCCAGTTTACCGAAAATCCTAAATATTGAAGACATTGAACTGCTCCTGAATGCCATTGATACTGAATCACCACTTGGCCTGAGAGACCGTGCCCTGTTTGAGTTAATGTACGCCGGCGGTATGCGAGTTTCAGAAGTGTGCAATTTAACCATCGAGCAAGTTTTAATGGATGAGGACCTGGTCCTGGTGCGCGGCAAGGGCAATAAAGAACGTATTGTACCGCTGGGCGGCGAGGCCAAACAATGGTTGACTCAGTATCTGCTGCATGGACGTCCTTCTCTTGAAAAAGGCTATTTCAATGAAGGGATTCTATTCTTGAATAACCGAGGTAAACCTCTACAGCGTAAAGGCATCTGGTTTATCCTCAAAAAGCTGGCTGAGACTGCAGGGCTCAAAAAGGCAGTGAGCCCGCATACATTTAGACACTCATTTGCCACTCATTTACTGGAAGGTGGAGCTGACCTGAGAATTGTCCAGGAAATGTTGGGGCATGTTGATATTTCTACTACCCAGATCTATACCCACCTGGATAGCACCTATTTAAAAGAAGTCCACAGTAGCTTCCATCCAAGAGCCCGAAAGAGTTAGGAAGACACCTTCTTACATTCAGTAGCCGCAGGTTTTACCTGAGGTAGTTACATTCCAATCAAATCCATTGAAACTATGCTTGACCCGCGCTAGATTGATTCAATGATTAGCGCAAATACATTTTATTCAGATTGGGATTGTGAGTCATTAGGCCGACGACATCTTCCAGAGGATGAGTATCGTAATGCCTTTGAGATCGATCGGGATCGGATTATACACTCCACGGCTTTCCGTCGTTTGCAAAGTAAAACTCAAGTTTATGTGACAGGTCAAAGTGATCAATACCGGACACGCTTGACCCATTCGATTGAGGTTGCCCAGATCGGCCGATCTCTGGTGAACTATTTGAATCGCAAATCTGAGCCATTGAACCCTAATTATAGTATTGATAGCGCCCTGGTTGAAGCTGCCTGCCTGGCCCATGATCTCGGGAATCCGCCCATCGGTCATAAGGGCGAATCCCATCTCAATGAACTCATGGATCCCTGGGGTGGATTTGAAGGGAATGCTCAATCACTACGAATTCTTACCGACATCGTCAGAGGTGATCGACGCGGAATTAGTAAGGGTGGTATGCAGCCAACCCGAGCTTTGTTAGACTCAATTCTGAAATATAAAATCGTTGGAAAAGAAAACTCAAAGAAGGGTGCTAAATTCCTCTATCCTGAGCAACAAGAGGTTTTGAGTTGGGTTCATGAGGACAAAAACCTAGATCAATTAAGTCAGGATGGTGTGCAAATAAGATCCATTGAATGCGCAGTTATGGATTTGGCTGATGATATCGCCTATACAACCTCAGATCTATTTGACGGGGTGAAACAGAGCGTGCTCACACCGGGGCAAGTTCGCGAATTTTGGGAGAACGAATGGCCATCTGTTCCTGGTGAACTAAAGGCCGAACTTGATCAAGTCCTGAGAGGACATTTTCCAATGTCTCGTTTTGTTGCTGGAGTGATAGGGCGTTGGATAACATCGGTTAAGTTAGTCTCTGTTGATTCACCTTTTAAGCCAGTGCCCAGGTATTCCTTCAGCTTGTCACTGGGGGAGACTGCCACAGATGAACTAAAAGCGCTACGGGCTTTGAATTATACTTTGATCTACAACTCTGATTATGTAAAGGTCCCTGAATCGGCTGGAGTGATGATTCTAGACGATTTATTCACCTACTATCGAGATGCAGTATTGGGAGATAGGCCTGTGCTTGAAAGCTTACCTCTTCCAAGAGGGATCGTAGAAAATCCTGAGATTTCAGCTAAAATGCGACATGTGTGTGATTGGATTGCTGGTATGACTGATAATTTTGCATTGCGGCTACACAAAAAGCTTAGCGCATGATCTGACGGTAAAGATTGTCCACCTTTTCAAATAATTCTTCTAAACTTCCATCATTGTAAATCACGTAGTCAGCTTGTTGCATCTTTTTCTCGATGGACATCTGTAGCTTGTCTCTTCGGGTAAAATCTTCTGTTGATATACGACTACGTTCATAAATACGGCTCTGGCGGCTCAAATCATTAGCAGTCACGACAAGTACGCTGTCTGTATAGCTATCCACACCGGCTTCATACAGTAATGGGGCATCAACAATAAAGAGTACGTGGCCCTGTTCTCGTGCCACATCGATTCGCTTCTTTGTTGCTTCCCATACCTTCGGATGAATCAATTGGTTAAGATATTGTTGTCCTTCTTTGCTAGAGAAGGCTCGCTGAGCCAGGATATGGCGTTGGAGTTGGCCAGACCCATCAAGGATATCGTCACCGAAATGCTTGCAAAGCTGGCCCAGTAACGCTTTGTCATTTTCCAGTAGATATTTTGCCAGATCATCTGAATGGGAAACCATAGCTCCATGTTCAGCAAACCTTTTACTGACAGAGCTTTTCCCCGAACCGATATTACCCGTGACTCCGAGGACGTACATGTTATCGTAAGATATTCAGGATGCGTTGATAGATGTCTTGAACATTCCCCATGCCATCAATGTGTCTGATCAGCCCTTGCTGATCATAGTGTTGTACGAGCGGCATGGTTTGTTTTTGGTAAACTTTAAGTCTATTGCTTACTGTTGCTTCAGTATCATCTGATCGATGAATAAGGGTTGCCCCGTCATGATCACAGATACCCTCATCCTTTGGTGGATTGAAGACCAGATTATAGATGTGTCCACATATAGGACAGCTTCTTCTTGCCGTGAGACGGCGAATCAATTCAGAATCAGGAACCTCCAGAACCAGAACATGATCCAACTTCTGATCCTGATCATGTAGTAGCTTATCCAAACCATCAGCTTGGGGACAGGTTCTTGGAAAACCATCAAGGATGTACCCAGATTCTAATTCAGGTTTCTTAAATTCTTCAGCAACCATACCCAGTATCACAGAATCTGGGACCAAATTCCCTGCATCCATATAGACCTGAGCCTCTTGACCTAATTCTGTATCTTGTGCCTTGTGTGCACGTAAAAGGTCACCGGTGGAGAGCTGGCGGATATGGAAATCCGTCATGATCAACTTTGCCTGTGTTCCTTTTCCTGCACCGGGAGGACCTAAGAGTATCATACGCATGTTATTGCTTCTCCAATTTTACATAAGCTACAACAAATCCTATGCCGAACAGTCATAATTTTCACCTAAAGCATAATTCCGGCAATTGTAGCAGTTAGCCAAGATGCCAGCGCCCCACCGATCATTGCCTTGAAGGCAACCTGTGATAAATCGCCGCGTCTCTCAGGGGCCAGTGAACCGATTCCACCAATCTGAATTCCTATTGAAGCAAAATTAGCAAAGCCACATAAGGCGTAGGAACTAATGATCATTGATTTTTCAGAGAGTTGCCCGCTCATATCCTGAAGATGCGCATAGGCTACCAATTCAGTTAGGACGATTTTTTCACCCATAAGCTGCCCGACAGAGTGGGCATCAGCATAGGGGACACCCATGAGAAAAGCCAGTGGTGAGAAAACCCAACCTAGCACTTGCTGGATACTTAAACCAAACCACCCCAAACCGTAATTAGCCGCTGCAACCAGAGCCACAATAGCGATGAGCATAGCGCCTACATTGGCAGCCAATCTCATCCCATCATTCGTGCCTCGGGCAATGGCTTCCATTACGTTACCCTCACTTTTTGGGATATCTATCTCTTGATCTCCCTGGGTGGGTGATTCTTCTACTTCTGGATAAATTATTTTTGCAATGACCAGAGCTGCTGGAGCACTCATCAATGAAGCAGCCATCAGGTGGCCGGCAATATTAGGGATATCAGCTAACCATTTTGCATAGATTGCTAAAACACCACCAGCCATGGTGGCAAATCCACCCGTCATGATGGCCATGAACTCACTCTTGGTCATGGTTTTTATAAAGGGCCGAATCAATAGGGGGGCTTCAGTTTGGCCAACGAATATATTGCCGGAGGCAGAAAGGGTTTCAGAGCCACTGGTTCCCAATGTCTTCTGCATTCCTTTAGCGATATATTTCACAATGAGCTGCATTAAGCCGATATGATAAAGGATGGCCATGAACGCTGAAAAGAAAATGATTGTAGGCAGGATTTGAAAGGCGAAAAAGAATCCCAAGCTGCCCTCATTACCTGGTCCGATAGCCAGTGCATTGAATAAAAACTCAGCCCCCGTATCAGAAAAGGAGAGTAGACGTCTTATTCCACTGTCAAAAAATTGGAAAATAGGTTTTCCAATAGGAGTAGCTAAAATAAAAATGGCAAATGTGACCTGTAAGCCCAGGCCCCAAAAAACCACTCGTTTGTTAATGGCCTTCCGATTATTTGACATGAGATAGGCAATACCCAATATGGCAGCTATGCCCAAAAATCCTGTTAGTCTTTGCATCGTCTTATTCCTCTGGCGCTTCGTAACAACTGCGACATCGTGCTTCATAGCTTTCAGCTTCACCCACTAGGATTTGATCTCCCTGATTGTTTAATCTCTGAGTAAAGCCAGCTGGATTTCCGCAAACAACGCAGATGGCTAGGTTCTTGGTTACATATTCAGCATCTATAATAAGTTCAGGCATAGGTCCAAATGGATCAGCCCGGAAGTCTTTTTCCAATCCTGCCACGATCACACGTTTTTTCTGTTTTGCCAGGGTCCTGCAAACTTCAACAATTTCTGCATCAAAAAATTGAGCTTCATCAATCCCCACGACTTGAACATGTTTTGCAAGGGGTAAGATGTCAGCAGCTGCTTTGACCCGAGTAGATTCCAATTGTTGTTTACTATGTGACACTATGTGGTCGCTGCTAAATCGGTTATCAATGTCCGGCTTGAAGATGGCAACATGCTGCCTGGCTATTTCAGCTCGACGAAGTCTTCTGATCAATTCCTCAGTTTTTCCACTAAACATTGATCCTGTGATCACTTCTATCCATCCACTGTGATGGGGCGTTAAATGCTCCATATTTCGTTCTTTCTCCTAATTATTTAAAACGTAATATTCTCAAGAATTCAAGTCGTTTTCATCAAAAGCCTCTGGTAGCAAATCCCCTGACCAAAACTCTTTGGTGTTACCAGCATTGTCCACCATGATCACCGGTATATTTCCACAGAGCTCCCAGATAACCTGGCGACAAGCACCGCATGGACAGACTCCTGCTTCACTGGCAACTACGAGCCGAGTAAACTCTCGCTCTCCAGCAGCGACAGCGGAAAAAAGAGCAGTCCTCTCAGCGCATATCGTTAGGCTAAAACTGGCATTTTCAACATTACAGCCCTGATATATAACCCCAGATTTTGTTTCTACAGCAGCCCCAACATGAAAGTTTGAATACTTGGCATAGGCCTGTTTTCGAGCTTTCTGAGCGACATCAATTAATTTTTTCTGCATCATGAGATCCTGTTTAACTGATATTTATGATAAACACTATATAAAATTAGTCCGGCAATGAATCCACCGATGTGTGCAATATAAGCCGTACCGTCCCCAGGTGTCAGTATTTCAAATATAAATTGTGAAGCGATCCAAATGCCGATAAACCAAGCTGCTCGGATCTCCAGAAAGAGGATAAATATAACCCATGTGAGTATCTTAGCTTTTGGGTAACGCAGCGCATAACCCGCAAGAACCCCAGAAATAGAGCCGGATGCCCCGATGAGCAAGCCAGGACCGTCCTGTCCAAAATAGGGATCAAAGTATACTTCAAACAGTGCCGCACCCACACCACAAAGTAAATAAAAAAGCAGGTAAAAGCGGGGGCCTAATGAACTTTCCAGGTTGTCACCAAAAATATATAGGAATAGGAGATTAAAGATTAAATGACCCCAGCCGCCGTGTAAGAACTGATAGGTAATCAGACTAATGAAAGACTGTAATTCTGAATTTAGAAATGAGTCTTTCGAAAAAATAAGACCCTGAAAATCAAAAATATATTGTAGTAAGAAAATAAGGACGTTGACCCCGATGAGGCTGTATGTTACCAATGGTTTTCTTAGCGCTGGGTTTGTGTCCTTCAGCGGTAGAAACAAATCAACGACCTAGGTTAAAATCATGTTCAAATCTGCTTATATTTCCAGAAGCATCCTGGACAGTCAGCTCAAATGTGTGGGATCCGGTGGACAAGGATTTAGGCACATGGAAGGATAGCTCTTTTCGCAATGGATTGTAATCAGGATAGATCTTCTTCCCATCTATGGATGCCTGCAGGGCAGATCTGCGATAGCGTATGATCCCGGTGTTGTCACTAATGTCGAAAACTAGCCTTTGCTTCCGTTTGACGACACGATATCTTTTCTGAGGTTTTACCACAGGACCTTGATCATCCTGAATCAGGAAATATTCGCCAGCTCTAGTCAGGTTCAGTGTTAGGCTGTCTGCACTAATTTCAGGCCTCAGGCGTTTCCAAGTATTCTTCTTCCCGGGAGAAAAAATTGAATAGGTGGTATCGATATTTTCATTCAAAAAATTCAATCTACCTGAGACATTTGCTCTGTCACCAATCATCCCCACTTGAACGCCGATCACTGGTTCTCCATCAAACTCTGAGCTGAGTGTATCGACATGTAAATAGATCTGTTCGTCACTGCTATTATTGACATCAACCGTGATTCCAAATTGAGATAGGTAGATGGATGTACTGTCACCCTGCCCCAAGGGTTTCAAAGCTTCAAGTTGATGCGACCATAGTATTTGAGAATCGAGTAAAAAGTCTATCTGTGTTGAGAGTGCCCTTTCACCTAAGGGGACAATATCTGATTCTGCGGTCCGTGACCCTGTTTGGAATAATTCACCCCTGAATGAGTCTATATTCCCTGTCAATCGAAA
The DNA here is from genome assembly GCA_964578155.1 of uncultured Lentisphaeria bacterium. GTDB lineage: Bacteria > Fidelibacterota > UBA8477 > UBA8477 > JABMPR01 > JABMPR01. The sequence continues at coordinate 3,186 of CAZOBQ010000067.1, read as the reverse complement.
TGCTGGAGGGAAAATAAAAGGAGCTTCGCTTTCCAACTTGATTATGTATCCATCACCTTTTGAAATCCACCGATGAGTTAATGCTGGAACCACTTGATTCTCCGGTGGAATGATCCATTTGACTTTTCCACCGAGCGCCCCCAAAGTTCGAACTCCTCCCTGGGCCATTGATCGATTTATGATCCAGCTTGTGGATTTAAGTCGATACAGGGTTTGGGTGATTGGAATGAAAACATCTTCGCCTGTAAAGAACTGATATCGTTCATAACTATCCTCTGGATATGATCTGGTAATGACAAAATGTTCATCAAACGCTTCAACTTCCCAACCATCAACAGCCCGGGGTTGAATAATAAAACTCTTGGTGTTAATGTTCCGGTGTACATCGGCTAGCCTGATTTTTAGCATTGAAACCCCTGAGGCCTCGATATTACCATGAAGACCTTCTGTGGTATAGGGGAGACCTTCGCCACCCTGTCCGCCAAACATGGACATGAATCGCCAACCGCGTTTTCCGCGGGATCCTGGATAAACTGCCTCGATGGAGTCGGTTAAGCGAAGTGGCACTCGATCAAATCGATAGCCATATACCAGGGAGTCATTAATAAAAGCATCAGCTCGATATATATTGTACTTATTAAATGTACCATTTGCCCGATCGTGGGCATTGATTGCAATTTGAAAGGTCCCCGTGGTGCTGATAGGAGCGTCAATATCTTCGATATCTACAACAATCGGTGATTTGCTATTGTTAATACGTGTATCTCTATGAGTAGGGATAAGTAAAATCTCATCCAGAATAGGTGCCTTTGTATCAGCAATACCAGGGTAGAAAAGTTGTGGGTTTATAACATGGTTGAGAGAGTCGCGAATTTCAAAATGAAGGTGAGGGTGTTCAGTACCACTTGTCCCACTATAGGCAATTACCTGGCCTGCTCTGATTTTAAATTCCTCTGGTGCAAAATTGAGTCGAACGGTATGTCGGTCTTGCTTAATTTGTTCGGCCTGAATGAGAGCTTCAATGGCTGGAGTAAATAGCTCTAAATGACCATAAACCGCCAGGCTCCCATCATTTAACCTTAAAAATAATCCTCGTCCATATCCATTGTAACCCACGGCGATGCGTTCAATGTGTCCATCTGCAATGGCGAGGCAGGGGACTTCCATTTCACCCCAGGTTTTGATGTCGATCCCGGCATGGAGATGTCCATCTCGATATTCGCAAAAGGTTGCGGATAAACTTTGGGAGGCACGAATGGGCCAGCGATAGTCCTGCCCAAGAATATGGGTGAATAATATGAGGCTAATCAGGGTGGTTTTAAACATGGTGCATAAAATCATTTATCCCATGAACGATGCAATGATTATTGTGAGTTTGTGAGTTCCGGACGCTGAGCCTGTCGAAGTGCCCGGAATAGGAATTGAGGTGAATTAGTGAGTTTTACGTGTTCTATAGTTGGCTATGCCCCAGTTCGTCATCCTGAGCTCGTCGAAGGATAGAGCACAGAGGCGGTTCCATCTGTATCGAGATCTTCCACATGTTACGTCTTTTCCCTTACATAATATCGATTTATATCTTTAACAATAATTTAGGGAAAACAGAATTCCCTATAAATAGGCCATTGATTCTGGGTGTGATTTCAGTTAAATCAGGGTGATGATGAGATTATTTAATTCAAAGCAAGAAGAGTTGGAAACACCCTATAGTTTCCAGGATCGATTCAAGAATATTCAGCGGATTGCGATTGTCTATCCCCAAAAGCATGAACACCTGAGGATTGCCAGATATGCAATGCAAAACCTCTATAATCTTCCGGAGCGATTCGAGTTCTTGATCATGCAATCCGCAGAGGCAAGCAGGTTTGCACTGGGAATAGAATTTCAACTTGGTGAAATGAATTATGAGCCCACCAAAACGGATCGTGAAAGGTTACTCAATCGTTTTGTTGCATTCAATCCTGATATTTTGTTGCAATTGGAGCCAGAACCTGACGATCGTTTGATCAAGCTGCTTAAATCCGTGCCTATTGGATTGAAAATCGGTTTTGGCCCTGAAGATTCAGGGCTCAATATCATCTATTCACAGAAAAAGACAGGCTTCTACGAAAAAAATATTCTGAACTTAATCGCCCTAATCAGAGCTGATTGATTTAAACCCAAATGTGAGTAAAAGTGATTACTGGTTGTGGTTGCGCTGGTTCTGTGTTTCTTTACAGGATACGTGGTATTTAGCAATTGGAACTGCTTCTAAACGATCCTCTTCGATCAACTCTCCACAGATAATACAAATGCCATAAGTTGATTCATCAACACGAGCGAGGGCCTCATCAACATCACTGAGATATTTTGCCTGTCTGTGAGCGAACAGACTGGTCTTTTCACGTTCCGCCATATCAGTGCCAACATCTGCCATATGGTAAGTTGCAGAAGATAAATCACCTGATCCGTCAGTGATGGTTTTATTCAACTCACCCTTCTGATAGCTAAGGTCTTCAGTGATACGATCGCGCTCACCCACTAGCAGTAGCCTAAACTTTTTTAGTGTGGTTTTATTGTACTTTTTAGCGCTCATTATTTCCCTTCAAACCTTGCTTTAATTGTTGCAATATATCGTCTGTTCGTCATTTTCCTAGTAAATTCAATCGGCTAAAAACCTCTTGGCACCCCCTATGGCGCCGACTACATTTGCGCGATTTATGAATGGACATGAACATACAATTAAAGAGAGGGTGTAATGGAAGATATTGTATGCCCAAATTGTGGCGAAGAGCTTTCAGAGGAGAAATTAGCAAGGTCTCTCATCTGTCATCACCGTGCAACAAATCTTAAAAATAAAAAATATATGGATTTTCTCGAATTCCTCATGGTTGCGGAAATTGTAGAAGATATTGATTTTTTTGATGAATCAGTTTATGGTGATGAATATCTAAGGTTTGAGGAATCAGATTTTGATGATAAGGATTTACCGGCTACTCAGGCAGCTGAGATAGACTGGGATAAGGATCCAGATCATACTGAAGAAGAGTGGGGTGAGGACAATCCCAACCTCTCAAGCAATAAACCTTGGCAATCTTAAACCAGTGGACCTAAACTAGGAATTCATATGGATACCAAGAAACCAGCGGCACAACAAATTCAAATTCATGTTAATGAAAAAGTGGCGGATGGAGAATATGCCAACCTGGC
>CAZOBQ010000066.1:12765-13099 GCA_964578155.1 uncultured Lentisphaeria bacterium | reverse complement strand
TCTTGCTCTGTTCAAATAGGTCACGAACTCGACTGGCGCCAACACCAACAAACATCTCAACAAAATCAGCACCACTCAAACTATAAAACGGTACAGATGCTTCTCCAGCCACTGCTTTCGCCAGGAGTGTTTTTCCTGTACCTGGAGGTCCAACCAAAAGTGCGCCCTTGGGGATCTTACCACCTAGACGTTGAAAACGATCTGGAAATTTTAAAAACTGAACGATTTCGCGCAATTCATCTTTGGCTTCTTCACAACCTGCAACATCTTTAAACATAATATCAGGGTTTTCATTGTCGACAATACGGGCCCGACTTTTGCCAAACGAGAAAAT
>CAZOBQ010000066.1:0-12755 GCA_964578155.1 uncultured Lentisphaeria bacterium | reverse complement strand
CCGCCACCTGATTGCATTCGACGCATAAGGAAAAACCAGAAAAAGATAATCAGTATCCAGGGCAGGATCTGAAATAGGTAGTCCACCCAATCACGGGTTTCATCTTGGAATTCATAATCAATACCCATTTCATCCCATGTTGCCAATACCTCACTATCAATAACTGGTGATAGTACGACAAAGAATTTTGTATATTCTTTCTCTACGCCATTAATTTCAGAATACTCAGGTGACTTTAATTCACCATGGAAGTGGTTCTTTATTAGCAGCGCTGATTTGATCTTCCCGGCTTCCAATAATTCACGATATTCAGTAAATGCCAGTTTCTTAACAGGTTCTGTGTCAGTGTTCAACAATTGTGCAAAAAAGAACACCGAAACAAGAATGGTTACCCATAGCAGCGTCGTTTTCAGCCCTTTTTGCCAGTTTTCATTCCCTACAGGGGGCTTTGTGATCTTTATATTGGTAGATTTCTTAACAATTTTCTGATCTTGAGGTTTTGTGTCTCTTTGTTGGCCACTATCACCTTTATTGTATGGTTTTCTGTATGGCCTGTTGCGATTTCTCGATCCCTGCCCTTTGTTTTTCTGGCTACTATCTGGGTTTCGAGGTTTTTTGTTTTCTGTGTTCATTAAAATCCTTTTATAAATTCATGTCCTTTGGAAATGCCCAGATCGATGGTAGGTTCCTGAATTTCTGATCAAGATCTAATCCATACCCAACCAGAAAGCGGTCTTCGACTTCAAAACCAATATATTCAGCTTTGAAATCCAGTTTCAGGCAATCAGGTTTTAGTAGCAATGATGCAAAAGCAACAGAACTAGGGTTGTTTTCCAAGATACGATGTTTTAAAAATCTAGCAGTTAATCCGCTATCAATAATATCCTCAACGATTATCACATCTCGATCAGTGACAATACAGCTTATGTCTTTCAATAGACGTACTGTACCTGATGATTGTGTACCGGAGTGATAAGATGCTACTTTGATAAAATCTAACTCGCATTCTATCTCTAGTCTTTTGGCTAGATCAGCAAGAAAGAATACAGAACCGTTTAGAACGCTAATCAGAATCGGTACCCGACCTTTATAGTCTTCGGAAATCTGAGTAGCTAATTCTTGGGTCTTCTGCTCGATCTGTTCTTGAGTGAATATCTCCTCAAGTATTTGACCGGTATATTTACCCATATTTTCAACTTTGCGTGTCCTCATTCAAAAGTTCCTTCATCAATTTGAACTTTAATACATTGCATAACGTCGCTTTTCTCTGAATGATCAACATCAACTAGGGCTGAAAATGAGGTTCTAATCCCTGGAACCCAAACAATCTCATTGTCTAACACAAGAACGGGATAGAACTGCTTCAAGTGTGGTGCAACATGGGCTTCTTGAAGAATCTGTTTCACGGATATGGTATTTCCCGATGCATCGACACACATTTTATCACCATCATCACTCATTTTAAAGGTATACATGTCATCTGGTGAAGTATACCAAAAATAGTCTGCACTCTTTACATAAGGATTAAGTGTCAACTCATGAAAGCTAAAACCAAAAAATGGGAATGAATTGTCATTAGCGTGTTTCATCTGGACCATTTCCCATTCAAAGTCTGCCTTAATGATAAATCTAATGTGCCGTCTATCCCTGTAGGCAAGTACTTCGACAGGTAGTTGCACTGCACGACCAATGGAATGCTCAGGTAATAAAGTTTGTAGTGCCTTGAAATGAGATTCAGACAAACCTTGTGATTTAGAGGATATCGTTTGAAAAGCTCTGTCAAAAATCGCTTTTTGAATCGGGGAAAAATAGTCGGCAAGCTTATCCATTCCTAATGATATTTTACGCTTCGGAATAGCGCTATCTTCTTTATTATCAGAATGTTCCACGGCCCTCAATAGCATATTATTCAGATCAACACTCTGATCTGTAAGCTCCTGAATCAGGTGAGGTAAATCTGTAGCTTCATCATTGTTAAGAAAGGGAATTAACTTTGCCCTGATATTATTTCGTAAATATGCTATATCGTTATTTGACATATCCCGGCAATAATTCAAACTATGCTTCTCTGCATATGTCATAATTTCAGAGCGAGAATATTTTAACAGGGGTCTAATAATCTGGTTTTGATACTTCCCGATACCTGTTAACCCTTTCACCCCAGTGCCTTGATATAAATTCATTAAAATAGTTTCTACTTGATCATCTAGATGTTGCCCGGTGGCAATCATATCAAATTTGATTTCTTTTAGTTTTTCAGTAAAAACTGTTCTCCGACGATGACTGCCTGCCTCCTCCACGCTAAGCCCGTGTTTACTGGCATATGTTTGTATATTCTCAGCCGCTTGATACACTTCTATATTGTACCGATCCCCCATCTCTTGCACAAATTCCTTGTCAGAGATGCTCGCTTCCCCACGAAGTTCATGGTTAAAATGAATGATACGAATTTCCAGATCTGGAATTTGTTGCAGAAGGTGGAACATGACAGTTGAGTCCACGCCACCTGAACAGGCACAAAGTATTTTGCATCCTGGTCGGTACCAACTTGCCGACAAAACGTCAGTGCTGAATGTATCTAATGGGGACATATCAGATGTTCCACAGACTGAGACTTATGCTCAGCAAGAATCCTGAATAGCAGTTACAATTCTGACTCACACCTATACTTCATCAAAGAACCAATCAGACAGCGATTGTATCTTCTGTTCATAAGAGTTAGGGTACATGAGCCAAGTGGCTGCGGAAATTGAGCTCAACAAAGAATTACCATCTTGTGGCGTAAAACAGAATCCTGTTAGTTCCTTACCTCCATCCAAGAGGTGTAGACTAGGAGTTGAAACTACAGTTTGGTTTAAGATTCTACCAAAATGACCATGATCTCTTCCAAATGAAAAGACCTGGCTGGATAATTTCTTCTCAGTAAGCGCGATGAGAGGATTTGCCTTAAAAAGATCAATAACCTGGGGCATGGTCAAAGCTTCTTTAATTTTCAGGTTGAAATGTATTATATGCATATATTGAGTATTCACCTTCATCGCAGATGAAAAGATATTCAAATCATACCCAAGTGTTTTGAACAGGTTAGCAGAATCTTTTGCATGGTGTGTACCGTATCGTTCAGATACATGTGTTCCAACCTCTGGAGCCGGAATAAAATCATTTGCCTGGCTTAGGTCATTGGCCCTTCTGATCATGACAAAACGACCATCAACCAGATTTTCTTGATCACCATTATGCAATCCGATCGTCTTAACCAGGGTTGAGAGATTGTGAGTATTGCAGGAAACTACCTGTAGAAACCTATCCTCACCCTGAATAAGGGCGTCGTCATTAATTCCTCTAGCATAAGGTTTTCCAAAGCCCGTCTCACTCCCCTGAGCAATAAACCCCAGTGTGTTATGATCAAAATTGTGATAGTATTTTACTTTGTTCTTATGTCCAACCCCTTTTGGAGTACAATCAATCACAACAGATGCTCGATCAATAGCATCTACTGTAGAAAACGCGGGATCCAAGCCCATCTCTTTGAAACCCTCAAACGCTTCCTTATCAGTAACCAGTCGGGCGCCACGCTTTAGTAGCCGTACTACTTTTGCATGCTCGCTGGTTAATGGTGTGCGCTTATGGAATGTGATCTCGTCTATCCCAAGATCAGATCTATAGTCTGCCAACAGACCAATTAAGGGTTCACCAATGGTTCCCGTACCGACGACGTGTACGATTTTTTTAGACATCCCTACTATTCCTTATTTTTTAGCGTCAATCATTTCTTTTAGGAGTAACATATCCTGTTCAATGTGGTTAGCTTTTTTGTTCATATACCACATAAATCCAAATATACCCAACCAGATAATACTGTAGGCTAAAAAGAGGTAGACATAGGCATCCATTTAGAGGATCTCCATTTCTTTGAATTGCTTGTTAATAGAATCTTCAATAACGAGTAATTGATAGCGTTTCCGTAATAAGTACACGTACAATACTGTAAATGTTGCAAGTGAAAACATAAACGCGATAAACATGGGCTGAGCTAAACTTCCCTCGCCACTTGCCATGACAGCTTTAGGATGTTGTGTTTCCCACCATCGGATAGAATAATAAACGATTGGAACATCTACAAACCCAAGAATACCTACAACTGCGGATAGATTAGCTCTCTTGCTTCCATCAGGCAAATATCGTCGTAGCATGAGGTAGGCCACATAGATCAGCCAAAGTATCAATGAGGAGGTTAAGCGAGCGTCCCAGGTCCACCAGATGCCCCAAACAGGCTTTGCCCAAATGGGCCCTGTCAGTAATACCAGCGTAATGAAGAGCACGCCAATCTCAGCTGATGCGACGCCAATAAGTTCATATCTACGATCTCTCTTCCAGAGATATCCCACACTTGTAATGAATACGATAAAAAAGGCTAAAAATCCAAGCCAGGCACTGGGAACATGAAAATAGAATATTTTCTGAGCAATTTGTTCTGATGCATTGGAAGCCTTGATTTGTGGAACCCAGATAAAAATAAGATACATGCATACAAGAAAGGCGATCAATAGCACCACTAGGAGTATTTTATCAATAGTAGATTTCATGTTTGACCTATAATTTGGTTAAAGTAATTATACAATCCATCCTAATCTTCCAGAATGAAATCAAAAAGCATATACGCCAGAGTGAAGAAGATGACATCGAAGGCGACTATTCTGGTTAGTAATGAATAAAAAGATGGTACGATCTCTCCTATTAAAACCATACTCGTCAAATTTACAGACCATATGACAATGGGTGAAACCAGAGGCCACAGTAATAAGGAAAGCAAAATCTGTTGATTTCGGGTGTGAACTGCCACGGCAGATAAAATCGTACCTAAACTAGTAAACCCAATGGTACCGGCTAGCACAACAGGAATTAACAAGAAAAATTGAAGTGATAACTGTAGATCATAGAAGATCACAAATATAGGAAATATCAAAACCTCAAACATCAACATGATCAAGGTAACACTCAGAAATTTTCCTAAAAATATCTGACCTCCATCTACGGGCATCAGCGCCATAGAACGTAAGTTGCCATTCTCCTTTTCTACAGCAAATGAGTGATTTAAACCAAACATACCTGAGAAGATGAATGCAACCCATAATAATCCCGGTGCAATTTCCAACATGACCAGTCGCGAGACTTCAAACGTGAAGTTGAAGATCACAAATATCAGCAATGAGAAGATCCACATGGCGAGAATACTTTCCTTCGACCGGAATTCCATACGAAGGTCTTTTCTTAGTATTGCTAGCGCAGCTCTCATTCTATCCTATATCCTCAATCTTATGCGGTAAAATATTTTTCTCTGATCTCATCCGGTGTAACATCTACCATGGGCCCATCATGTAGGATCTTGTGCTTTTCGATGATCACAAACCTGTCCGACAATTCTTTTGCTATATGCAAATCATGTGTCGTTAAAAGGATGGTTCGCCCCATCTGCTTTTGCTCTTTGAGTAAGGAGGTTAACATACCTATGGCGTGTTGATCTAGACCGGTGAAGGGCTCATCCAGTAATAACAATGACGGTTCATGGAGAAGAGCTCTTGCGATGGTCAAACGCTGGGTCATTCCACGCGAGAAAGTACCCACCAGATCAAAGCGTCTATGGGTAAGCTCAACCCTGGCTAACACAGATTCAATTTTGGCAGCTGGATTTGGAATAGAGTATACTTTTGCGTAATACTCCAAATTCTCCATCGCAGTTAAATTGCTATACAGGAACATTTCATGCGATATTACTGCAAGTTTTGATTTGTTTATCGTATCAGATGGATCCGAACCAAAAAGCTCTACTACTCCACTACTGGGTTTGGATACACCACATATGATGTTGAGTAATGTGGTTTTTCCTGCCCCATTCCTACCAAGCACACTGACGAACTGCCCATCCTCAACATCAAGATCGATGTTTCTTAAAGCAATAATTCGACCGAAGTCTTTGGACACTTTATTCAAATGTAAAGCAGGGATTGACAAACTATTTAATCCGATCCAAAGTCTTATATAGCGAGTAAAGTTGGTTAAGAATAGTCTCTCTTTTCGAGCCTTCCTCTACCTTTGAATACTTAGTTAAAAGAATAGTTTTTTGCTCATTAAGCATATCAATTGATTCCTGTTTTAAATCTTTACTCTGCTGAGTAATAGAAATAAAGAGAGCTATCAAGATACCTAGAATGAGAATGGTAGAGATTCCCAATTTTGTACCATTTGATATTCGATGTTCAACCACAATCTTAGCGTTACTATGCTGTTGAGCTTGCGCTTCAGAGATTCCTACTCCTGAAACCTGAATATCAAGTGTGGATCCTGCCTTTACCTGGTCAATGGCATATATTCCCCACCCATTTTCCGTATCCGTGCCTTCTCGACTAAGTCCGGAACCGCTAATGTTCAAATCTGGAGGCATCACATAAACATGGAAGTGATCAATATCGTAGTAGACTTTCTCCGAAATACTTGAACGATTCCCATCATACGGCATGTAATAGGACATATCAATTTCTGAAGTACCTGGTTTCACAGCATTGGGTATAACTTGACCTGTTTCTGTTGAAATAGTCTGTGTACGGAGTGGCATAGCGCCACTTTTGAAGGTTAAACTTTCGAGTTCAATGTTTTCATCTGGTACATGAACATTTACTATACCAGGCGAATCAGAAAATGTCATTGGCGGGTTAGAGTGATTCTCCAAAACCAAGCGTTTTTGAATATACAATTTATCAGTGGATGCATATATGGCAAAATACGGGACTGAAACATGGAGATCCGTAACCTTGGCACTCGTTTCATAAACCGTGATACTTATCGACCAGTCGGCTTCATTAGCATTTGGAACGAACATGCCAGAATAAGACACGCCCTTATACTCAGCCTGTACCAGGTACTGACTCTGTGCCCCAGCTTTCAAATCAGAAAAAGTCGTAGACCCGCTGATGTTCGAGACTGATGCAACGGGTACCATACCGGTGGAAAGGTCTATTAGTGCAACATTCTCCGCTTGTCCGCTGGTGTTTGTTGTGCCATTCACCAGATCAACACGAAGATCTCCTGCGAATACTGCAGTTGTCATGACAAGCAAAAGGAACAGATGTTTCAATGAGAATTTACTCATGATAATCCCTCCCCGCATTTCGTGCAAAATTTCGCATCAAGTGAATTCTCACTGCCACACTTGCCACAAAATTGATGTTTTATTTTTTTTGAGCCTGATTTCTTTCCAATATTCTTAATATCCTGCTTCACGCGCTCTTCCAGATCAGCTGACCTTTGCTCTTCGAGTTTTTGAATCACCCGCCCAGCGTCATTCATGAATGATTGCCTCACTTCGGTAAAATCTGATTCACTCAATCTGCCCATTGCATAGTCGAATTCAAGATCAGCAATATTACCGTAGACGCGCTGCTTTCTATCTTCAAGTTCTTCAAGCTCCATGTATAAAGAAATCCAGGAGCTATCTTTTTTAAACAATGGCATCATAGACCATACCAGCAAAGAGGCACCTAATAGATATGCTAAAATACTCATGCTTGACCTCCAGCCTTTGACTCTCGCAAGTTCGGCACCATAGCAAACAAAGTACCGAAGACGAGCAACCAGGCACCAATCCATACGAATTTTACAAATGGGTTTCTATAGACTTGAACGATCACTTTTTCTCCGTCATTGCTTGCACCAGAAAGGACAATGTAGATGTCTTCTCTCATGGTTGAATAAATATCAACTTCAGTTGAAGGTTGCTCCGAGGCAAAGTAGTAGCGTCTCTCAGGGTGTAGTGTATCAACTACTTTTCCTTTTTTACTCATTTCTAGTTCAAGAGATTGAGAAGAGTAATTCTCTGTTTCAGCTGAATTGATAGCCAATGTTTTAAAAGAATATGAATCGAGTGTAAAAGTATCACCCTCACCCACCTCAGCCCGGGTTTCAGAATTAAATGCATTTCCTGTAAAACCCATGAACATAAGCACAATAGCAAGATGGATAATGTAACCACCGTATCTGCGTGTGTTCTTTCTTGAGAGCATGTAAAGAGCCTTGAAGAAATTCTCCCCTGAATTTTTCCTTCTTACACCAGCACCCTTAATAAACTCAACCACAATGGTCCATGTTACAAAGAATGAGATGGCAAATGAGCCTATGGCCCATCCATCATTCACACCAAATCCCAGGAGAACCAGGACAAAGATGAATGATCCGAGAATCGGCCAACCAAAACTACGTTTTAGTGTTTCCGTAGAGGTGTGACGCCAGGCCAATAGTGGGCCTACGCCGGTCAACAGTAATAATGCGAGCCCAATAGGTATCATAATATTGTTGAACCAGGGAGGTCCAACCGTGATTTGATCACCCGTGAACAGTTCACTGATCACCGGAAAGAGTGTTCCCCAGAGAACAGCTATGGTAGCCAGCAAAAATAGTAAGTTATTAAAAAGGAAGCCGCTCTCGCGTGATACTAACGATTGCATTTCCTCATCGGGTTTGAGATCCTTTCTGCGATATAATAACAGACCCACACTAAAGAGTGTAGCCGTAGTTAAGAAGACTGCAAAAGCTGGACCTAGACCTGAGTTTGCAAAGGCATGTACCGAACTCACGATACCACTCCTGGTCAGAAAAGTTCCAAATACTGCTAGCAAGTAGGTTGCAATGACCAAAGCCATGTTCCAAACTTTCAGCATGCCTTTTCTTTCTTGAATCATCACTGAGTGGAGGTAAGCAGTAGCCGTTAGCCATGGCAGTAATGAGGCGTTTTCAACTGGATCCCATGCCCAGTATCCACCCCAGCCAAGTTCAACATATGCCCATTTTCCACCAAGAACGATACCTGCTGCTAGAAATCCCCAAGTAGTAAGTGCCCATCTTCGTGTGGTATGAATCCAACCTGCACCAAGCTTCCCGGTAATCAACGCTGCAATCGCAAAAGCAAATGGCACTACAGTACCTACGTACCCAATGAACAATACTGGAGGGTGAATAATCATCGCCGGATGTTGCAAGAGAGGGTTTAATCCTCGACCATCCTGTACTGCAAACTCTTGCAGTGTATTTCCAAGATCTTGGTACAAAGTGTCAAATGGATTGCTTATAAACACGTTGAGGACGGAAAAGAAAACAGTTGTACCAGCCATCACGAAAATGACATAAGGCATTAGATCATTGTTTTTATGTCTATTTTGATAGGCAACAATACCCACAAATATTGTAATAATCCACGTCCATAGGAGTAAAGAACCATTGTGACCCGCCCAGAGAGCAACAATCTTATAAAATAGAGGGAGGGCTTGGTTTGTGTTGCTAGCAACATATTCAATTGAAAAGTCACTGGTAACCAACAGATAGACCAACGACAACACAGATAGAGTTGTCACAGCAAATACGCTATATGCACCCCGTCTTGCAGCCACAAGAAGGCCTTGCCTCTTTGTAATGCCCGCTGCCAGCGCAACAAGCGTGGTATAGATGCTTAATGGAAATAGCGAGTATAAAAGTACGTTTCCTAGATCAGCCATAATTTATATCGTTTCTTTTATTTAGGATTAATTTGAGGAATAGTCAGCTTCATATTTTGAAGCACATTTAGCCTGGATTCGTTCAGCATTAAAAACACCGCCGTCTACCAGCTTGCCGGATACTACGACTTCAGCATCCATTTCATTATTAAAAGTGTCTGGAATTGGATCTGACCCTATATAATGAATTTGTAATTCAGAATTTCCTTCTGTGATCACAAAATCGAGATCCATATTATTTCTAACAATACTTCCCTTTTTTAAATCTCCGCTAATTTTCAAATTCATTGCTCGTGCACGATCACCAAGCAACTTCAACTCGCTAACGGTTTTAGAATAGGACATGCTCGTATCTTCTTGCATGCCCTGAACAGCAAGTACAATGACAGCTAGAATTATTACTACAGAGCCTATTATAAATTTTATTCGATTATTCAATGGATTGTTCTCCTGTTACCTATTAAATATTTTTAGTAATCTTTCAGTGAAACTTAAAGGTACTGGGTCAAGATTCACAGGAAAGACAGAAACCGGTTTACCGGCTAGTATCTTTGAAGGATTTTCTTTTAACAATAAATCTGCATAGTCAGTACCGTATGTTGTTGATAACCAGTCATATCCAACTTTTGTGTAAAGCGGTCTTTTTGTCATTCCGTGGCTATCGCTACCCACAAGTTGTACAGCATGTTGATCCAGCAGAAATCGTGATAACTTCTCAGAGCTTGGTCCAAGATGCCCTAAAAACGAGCCAATATCAAGTTGCATGGGACAGCCCATATTCAACAATACTTCTAATTTTGTAGGATCTTTCTGCCAGGGTTTTATTCGCTCTGGATGAGCAATGATCGGTGTGATCCCACGAGAAATGATATCATAAACAATTCTCTCAATATTATTTGGGACATATTGAAATGGAAATTCCAATAATAAATATTTACCACCGATGATTACATCTAACTCTTCCAGTATAATTGGCAATAGATCCTGGTAACGAACCTCTGCAGCAATAGTAATTTTAAGTGGAAGCGCATGCTCATCAATTTGGCCCTGGACAATTTCACCAGCTTTAGTGATCCTATCTTTCCATTCTCCTGTACCGGCTACTATATCAGCTTCATACAAGTGCGGTGTAAGGACGAGATGCTCCACACCCTGGACAACTGCTTCTTGCAGCATAGCGAGGGAAACTTTAGAATCCCTGGCACCGTCATCAACTGCAGGTAGCATGTGATTATGAATATCGATCATGAATTATAAACCTGACTCATATTAGAATACTGGTGTTTCTGTGTATGTGCCGTAAACTTCTTTCATGGCATCAACCATTTCACCTAAAGTAGCTGAATTACGGACAGCTTCCAGCAATGGAGGCATCACATTAGTGCCATCTTTACATGCTTGAGTTAAGCTGTTGAGAGCTTCTTTGGTTTTTCCTGTGTCCCTTGATAGTCTCAATGACTTAACCTTGGCGACCTGGTCAAGCTCGACTTGATGATCAATTTTTAAAACGGGGATATCAATATTCTCATTCTCTCGCTGAAATGCATTTACCCCAACAATAATTCTTTTCTTCTGATCGTATTTTTTTGCGATTTCATAAGCAGCATTTCCTATTTCTCGCTGAAAATAGCCGGCTTCAATAGCAGGAATCACACCACCAAGCTCATCAATGACCTGGAAATATTTCTCTGCTTCAGCTTCCATCTTATCAGTCATCGCTTCTACATAATAGGAACCAGCAAGCGGGTCAATGGTTGAGCCAACACCTGTTTCATAAGCTATGACCTGTTGGGTCCTAAGTGCGATTTCCACACTTTTTTCAGTAGGAAGTGCCAGAACTTCATCCATAGAGTTCGTGTGCAGGGACTGAGTTCCACCCAAAACACCGGCTAAGGCCTCATATGCTGTTCTGACAATATTATTTTCTGGCTGAGGGGCTGTCAAACTATGTCCTGCAGTTTGAGTATGGAATCTCAACATCCAGGATCTTGAATCCTTTGCGCCGTACTTTTCTTTCATCCGTTTAGCATAGATGCGTCTGGCTGCCCTAAATTTTCCGATTTCCTCAAAGAAATCTATATGTGAATTAAAAAAGAAACTGAGTCGTCGAGCGAATTTGTCAACATCCAGCCCTCTTTCTATAGCTGCTTCCACATAGGCAAAGCCATCTGCAAGAGTAAATGCCAATTCCTGGGCCGCAGTTGATCCGGCTTCCCGAATATGATATCCAGAGATAGAAATTGTATTGTAGGCTGGCATATGATCCGTACACCATTCAATCATATCTGTGATGATATGCATGGAGGGTACGGGAGGAAAAATGAATTCTTTCTGAGCAATATACTCTTTCAGAATATCATTTTGTAGTGTCCCTTGTAACTTCTCGGACGGTACTCCCTGCCTCTCACCCACAACTATATACATTGCCAGCACAATAATTGCCGGTCCATTTATCGTCATCGAGGTGGATATTTCTTCCAGCGGTATTCCATCAAACAATATCATCATATCTTCAATAGAATTAATGGAAACACCACAATGACCAACTTCTCCGAGGGAGAGAGCATGATCAGAGTCATAGCCCATCAAAGTTGGCATATCAAAAGCCACACTTAGACCAGTCTGTCCTTCTTTTAGAAGAAACTTGAAACGCTTATTCGTATCTTCAGGAGTGCCAAATCCAGCAAATTGTCTCATGGTCCACAAGCGACCTCGGTACATATTTGGATGGACACCGCGAGTAAAGGGATATTCGCCGGGGAAACCAATTTTTTCCATGTACTTTGAACTGTCCAAGTAATCCTCATCAGGCAAGTACATAAGGTCGTTCTCAAGTCCAGAAACGGTGTCATAATCATATTCTCGTTCTTTGGACTCGGAAACTCGTTGCTTCCAACGCTTTAGACTTTCTTGATAGGAGTTTTGAGACATGTGGTATTTACTCCGAACTTTCATTGAGATTATTTATTATAGCTGCAGCCACCTCTTCGGGTGTCAATTTCACTTCGGCCAATAATTCAGAACGTGACCCATGTGTAACAAATCGATCGGGTAGCGTATGAGCATGAACTTTAGCACTACCTTCAAGTTTTGCAGAGAAAGCTTGAACCGTTTGGGACAAGCTGCCAGGATAATTACTCTCTTCGACAATAAAAACGTGCTTGTTTTGCTGTAAGACCTCAGAAAGTAATTGTTCATCAAACGGTTTAATAT
>CAZOBQ010000065.1:0-13319 GCA_964578155.1 uncultured Lentisphaeria bacterium | reverse complement strand
AGAATGACGGCGGGGAGATTAAGCTCAGCACTCAAGGTTTTACGTAGGTCAAACTGCCCAACAGAATATGGCTTACAGCTACGGGTTGAATGCATCACCATCCCATCTACTGAAAAATTGGTAATCATTTTGCGCATTAAATCAAGGCGATGTTTCAGGTTGTTGTTGAGAATGATCTGACCATAGGTCCTAGCCATGGAGTTCCATGGATCCTTGACATTTAAATGGCCGGTGGTCTCCGCCCAGGCATTGGTATAGGTAGCCGTAACAAAATTCATTCTGCGTTCTGCAAAAAAAGTAGCTAGAAACCTGACCTTGTACCAAATGGCAATATTATCCCAGATCAGGCGATATCGCTCATCTGTTATGGCGCCGATTCCCTGTATTACACGTTCCTCAACTTCTTCTTGTAGAATGTTGTAATAGTCCTGTGCTACGGGTAAGCCCCTTAGGGAAACAATTGGAGCCAGGTGACCAAAAGCATCAAAAATGGTCATGGGGGCGGGCTTGGCCTGCATGGATTCCAGAATATTTCCCCAGGTTTGAGAACTCTCCTGAGAACGCTTAAGAATAGTCTCAAAATCAGGTAGATTGAAACTATTCCCACTGACTTGCTCCAGAATGGGAATCATATCCTGAAGCTGCTGAGCCATATAGTGAACATCAGTTTCTGACTGCTCGGTGGAAACAAAAGGAGCGTCGAAGTGGATCAGGGGAATATCCAATTCATGGGCGATGGCTTTGTACCAATAAAGAACGGTTT
Organism: uncultured Lentisphaeria bacterium; assembly: GCA_964578155.1. Lineage (GTDB taxonomy): Bacteria > Fidelibacterota > UBA8477 > UBA8477 > JABMPR01 > JABMPR01. The sequence goes on along the minus strand of CAZOBQ010000065.1, from coordinate 12,556 downwards.
GACAAATATTATTCGAGCAAAACAATAAATCCGGTTTGGGTAGTTTGCCAGCAGGGGATTTCCCTGACAGGATGTGTCCCAGATCGATACGGGCGTAGGAGCAGAGGTCCTGACTAAAGCCATCACTCTCGGCAATGCCACAATAAGCGGCACCTTGTTTTTTCGCCCCCACAAGGGCGGAGTGATTCTCAGGGTAAATGGTATAGAAATCAAAGGCCCGCAACAGTTCTACGGGTGCACCGCTAGTAACCCAGGCTACCTTTTTTGCGCCGGGGACATATCTTGACAGCAAATAATGACGGGTTAAAATTTCTTTGAGTCGTTTGTTGGTTTTTAAGGGTGGACCAAACACATTTGGCACGGGGCGCGGTTTAGATTTGATCATATCTTGCAATGACATTAAAGCCGGTGCGCCAAAGTCTTTCATGAATTTATATTTTAGCTGTCCCCGCAGACTCATGCTAATCCCCCCCCACCCAACATTTCAACGAAAGCCTCAATTCGAGTTTTGTCCTGACCGGAAAGTCCTGGCTGTAATTCTGTTTCCAGATTGAGAATAGGCAGGCCCATATCCTTAACTGCTTTAACAAGGAAGCGATGATCAAACAGCTCAGGCTCACAGAATTTCACAATGTTAAACAGTACCCCATCAATTTGGCTTTCAAGCACTAATTTGTTAAGGTGATGTAGTCGTTCTTCAAGGCTGTTTGCTTTCGTAGAACAGGGGGGTAACAAAAAAAACCGATCTGTAAGGTACTCCATTGGATTAGTAGGCGCATCCATAGTGGTAATAGGAAACCGTCGACTTCCGGATAAAAGATCATCAGCTACAATGCTTACTTTTAGTTCATCTAAGAAACAGAGTGTATCAATATTGGGTGGTAGAATTCCGGAAACCAGTAGGCGGGTTTGATCGTTTTTCCGTGGTTGGTCTTGAATCTTGACCTGATTTAGTACTTCCAGATAGTCCTCGGGCTTCAGGTATTCTCCAGCCCGAAGGAGCAGAAAATATTCATGGTTATTCAGGTCTAGGGAATCCGTTTTACGGGCATTATGCAAAGCGAGCAGTCGATTATCGATTTTGAAGCCCAGATCACAGGCAGCGTTTAATTTATCAGAACCTAAAGGGCCATGGAACTGTTCAAGAGCTTCCTGCAAATCACTCAAAATATCACTATAAAAAATGCGGGTCACCTTGTTGAAGTTTCCTTTGGGATTATAGAAGGTATAAACGGGAACAGTCACTCCAATCAGGTCTTTCACCTGGGTCGCCAAATTTTGAAGCGAGTCACATGTATGAGGAAACAGGTACCCGGAATTGACAAGCTCCGGATCTTTGAGGATAAATTCCAGACTCCGTTTAACCACTGGACAGATAGTGGCCTGCAAATGTGCATTTGCCAGTAAAATGTCACCAGGTGGGTCCCAGATTTCAGCTGGTAGGATATCGAAAGCCCAAAGAAGTTCCCTAGGATAAAGTGCTGGGAGGACACCCATGATCTTATGACCCTGACGAGCTTGTTCGTGGAGATATTCTGTACGGTTGGGGATTATGATGGAGGTTTCACTCGTAACTAAATTCACTGAGATTTCCTCATTTTACGGACTCGATGCCACATTCTTTCAATTTGTGTTAGAGATTACTAGCATGGGTAATAATCATATACTCTATTCTTTTGAGAAAAGATATCATTTGGTAGTGAGTTACGATTGAATGGTAAAGTCAATTTATTCTAAATTTACCTTATTCTTAATTCCATCAGCAATATAAAGTACTTGAGTCATAATATGTAAGCAAGGTGGATTCCCCTGGCTAGAAAAGAGATGAAAATCACTTCGAAATTCTGCAATCTTACCAATAAACGCCCCGTTCTTTGTAGATCGTGTTAAGAATAGACTTCAGAGGGGCTTTGAGTCATCCATTTTGCATGAGTATCATTATTTAACGACACCTTTTGCTGAGAATTGTTACATTTTGGCTACAGTAATTACATAAAACGAATTTGAGTCGGGATATTAAAGTCACATTAAGCCTTGATAATTATGTGTTTAAGGGAGTCCCGACATATTGGCATATCTTTTGGCAGCTAATGAGGCAGTGCATATGGCTAATAAATATTTAAGGAAAAACTCAAGCTCAAGATCTAGAGGCTTCAGCCTCGTAGAATTAATGATCGTTATAGTGATCATAGGCGTGTTGGCGGCTGTTGCTGTTCCAGTCTACAGTAATAATGTAACAAAAGCGAAAAGAGCGGAAGCTGATGCAGCCCTTGGAAGTATTCGCACGCAGCTTGATATCTTTAAGGCAGAATTTGGCAGATACCCCAAAGAGAGAATCGCAGAATATGTGATCGGTGCTTCATGGAACGAAATCAATCCGGGTGAGCTCACAGGGAAATACTTTACAGATTCATCATATACCTATTATGGAAGTCCGAATGGTAAGGTAATCAAGATTACGTGTGGTAAAGGTGATATACTAGATAATGATCGAACATTAGATCAGGATGGAATTCTTGCAGATGAATAAATCTGTACCTGATAGTATACGGGGCCGGCCGTGGCTCCTCCCGCTGCCGTTGGCGGGGTTCAGCTACTGCATGGCAGACGGAATTTTATCCATCGTGCACCTAGTGCGTAGATGGAGAACCACCAGAATTTATCTTGACACGAATGTTGGGACGTGGAAATTTCAGTCCATTTGTCAGGTTTTGTTAGTGGCTGTGTGCCCCTCCAATTGAAACTACATTAAACAGAGTCGTTACAGGATCTATGGAGAAAATATTGGATTCAAAATTGAGTAAAATATTGATTCAGATTCGTCTCTTGTGTTAGTCCTAACTTTTTGCGGATGCGATGACGATAAATATCCACCGTGTTCAGTTGCAGGTTCAAAAGGGCGGCTATATCTTTAGTTACCAGATTTAAACGCAACAAGGCACAGACCTTGACTTCACGAGGTGAAAGTTCTGGATACTTTTGATTTATATTTATAAAAAAATCAGTATGGACTTCCGTAAACCATTTCTCGAACTCATCCCAATCCTGCCCTGACTTAAACATTTCTTTAAAGTGTTGAATAATACGGTTGAACCGTTGTCGCATCGCATTGGCATCCATTTTCTGGATTTCCTTCAGCTCTGTGAACAGATTATTCATAATTTCCTGCTTTTCAGTAGCGTGCACTGATTTGCTGACCAGTTCTCGTTTTAAGTGATCAACTTTCAACTGCATCTTCTCAGATTCGACTCGTTGGCGTTCCTCAATCTCCAGTTTTAACTCTGCAGTTCGTTCAATCACCAGTTTTTCAAGCTTTCGCTTTTCGGCTTCGATACTCCTAAATCGGAGTTGGACATATATGAGAATCACAACAATCAAGACCAGGGATGAAACTAATCTGAACCACCAAGTCTGCCAGAAAGGTGGTAGGACAGTAATGGCTATGGATACTCCCTCCTCATTCCATAGGCCATCGTTGTTACTGGCCTTAACCTGAAGCGTATATTCCCCAGCGTCTAAGCTGGTGTAAGTGACACTTCGATCAGAACCCACCTGAATCCAGTCATCATCAAAATTATCAAGCTTATAGGCAAAACGGTTCCGTTGAGGGTCTGAAAAATCAAGGGAGGTGTAGGTAAAGGATATAATTTTATCCTGAGGGCCAACAGTTATACTTTTAGTCTCTGTGATGGATCTGGTCAATATGCTGCGACCATCTTGCATCATTCCAACAGGAACTTCATCATAATTGATTTTGAAATTAGTTATTACAACGGGAGGAACATGGGGGTTATTCCATACGGAATCTGGATTAAAACGATTGAAACCATTAGGACCACCAAAATAAAGGTTACCTCGTGAATCCTTTAATCCGGAGTTGTAAAAAAACTCAGGACCTTGGAGTCCATCAATAAGTGTGTACCGATTGAGAAAACCCTGTTCAGGATCAACTTTAATGATGCCAATATTAGTAGATATCCAGAGAAACCCATGATCATCTTCTAGAATTTTGTAAACGATGATATCAATATTATCAAAGCCAATATCCAATGTGGAAAATGTTTGGCGGGCTGAGTCAAGTTTATTTAGACCGCCCCCTCGGGTACCAATCCAGAGATTATTGCGGCTGTCTTCGTGGAGTGTTAATACATTATTGCTCCCAAGACAATTATCATCATCAATCGAATATGTAAAAGAAGCGAATGATTCAGTTCCAGGATGAAATCGATTCAATCCACCTTTACCTGTTCCTATCCAGAGTACACCAGCATGATCTTCAAAAATTACATAAATGCGATCCCCACTGATACTCGATGGATCATCTGGATCATATTGAAATCGAGTGAATTTGTTTGTCTCTCGATCTAAGCGGTTCAAACCCTCATGCTTGGTCCCTATCCATATCGTCCCACTGTGACTCTCAGTGATAGAAAGGATAGTAGATTCACTTATGCTCATTGGATCTGAAGTGCGGTTAAAATATAGGTTCAAACGGGCGCCACTATTTGGATCTATCTCAGACAGCCCTGCAATGGCACTCCCCATCCACACCATGCCGGATCGATCAATCATAACCTGCATTGGATAATTTAGACTCCAGACAGGTTTACTATCATCTGTCTGGTAATATCGATATTTGCCAGTACTGGGATTAAAGCGATTTGTTCCTCCAGGTATGGTAGTAAACCAGATGTCCCCGCTCTTATCTTCAGCAATGGAGTAGACACTATTTGCACTCGGTCCTTGTGGATTATCTGCCTCATGACGGAAGTGATCAAAACGGATCTGTTTAGGCTTGTAAATATTGATGCCCTTCGACTCAGAACCTACCCACACCAACCCTTGCTTATCAATAAAGCATGATTGGAACATCTTATCATTAATACTCTCAGGGTTCTGATCGTCGTGTTCATTGAAACTGAATGATTCAGTCTTTGGGTTAAAAACTGTAAGTCCACTAACTGAAGCCAGCCATATCTTGCCCTCCGGATCTTGAATAAAAGAGTTAATGAAATTCGCTCCGGCGGCATTTTGCGAATTATCTGCTTGTTTATAATTCTTTAGGACTCCATCATTTAGATCATATTTCACCAATCCATATCCGAAGCGACTTAACCAAAGATAATCATGGTCTATATCATTGATAATGCAGGTGATAGGGCGTGTTCCGGTCCGGGAGGGACGAAATAATCCATCTTGGATATTCGTGATTTTTCCTGACCGAAAATTCAATGTTGCCATAGAACCATTACCCAGTCCCAACAACAGAGTCCCTGGAATGATTTCAGCGATGGCTGAAATGTGGCTGCTGGAAAGTGTTAAACTGTCCTCCTCATCATGGAAGTATTTTTCAAATCCAAGTTTTTCCGTATCCATGCGATTGAGACCCTGCTGAGTCCCTACCCAGAGGGAGTGCTCAGAATCTTCGAAGAGGGTGGTGGTAAGATTGCTGCTCAGGCTGCCTGGATCGGTTGTGTCGTGTTTAAAATTGGTAAAATTTTCTGTATTTCGATTATATCTGGCCAAGCCACCCATTTCGGTAGCAGCCCAAAGGGACCCATTGTGATCTTCAAGTAAGTCCAATACACGATAACCGGGGAGACTGGTGAGGTCATTGGGATCAGTATTGAATGATCTGAATTTATAGCCATCATAGCGATTCAAGCCAAAGCGGGTTCCAAACCACATAAAGCCGCGATTATCTTGAAGGATAGCATAAACAGTTCCCTGGGAGAGGCCATCCTCAACCGTTAGGTGTTCGAATTTGAGTGAGTTACTCTGGCCGTAGCTAAATAAATATACAAATAGTAGAAAAAGTATCCGGAATAAACGCAAAGACGACCCCCGTTGGCCACTATCGATATGGTCAGCTTAATATATTTCCCCCAATGTATGATAATATCTGAAGATTAAAAGAATGGAGAGTCTAGCTGAGTGACAACAGTCTGAAATAAATGAGTTTTACCATCAATTTATGATTATTTCCAGTTGCTATTCAAAAGCGGCTCTGCAATCCATAAATCTGCATTTATACAGATTTTGTAAAGGTGACAAATCTGCCTTCTGTTGGTAAAATACCAGCGAATCACAATCAACCTGGTGCAGTCATATATCCTGTCAGGTAATTGCACCAATTAGGAGGAAAGTCACATGAGAGCACAGTCAAGAATTCAAATTTTGATAGCACTAATATTGGGTTTAATGCTACCTGCCATGGTGACCGCAACAATTCAAGAACAAATTGATGCAGCAGTCGAGGGTGAAATTGTTTTGGTATATCCTGGCACCTATGTAGAGAACATTAATTTCAATGGCAAGAACATTACCCTGAGGTCCACGAATGGTCCTGAAGTGACGATTATCGATGGGAATGAGAATGGTAGCACGGTTACCTTTGCTTCTGGGGAAACAAGTGCTGTTCTGAATGGCTTTACCATTACCAATGGGAGTGGAACACTCAATGATAGTGGTCATCATGTTGGAGGTGGAATAGCCTGTCGTTATAATTCAACACCAACGTTAATGAACCTCATCATAGAGGGTAATAATGCTGTGGGTGATTCAGCAATGGGTGGTGGGATTTTATGTTCCATGGGATCAGATGCCCACATTCAAGATGTCATCATCCGTAATAATGAAGCAGATTATGCCGGTGGCTTTTGTGCCTATGAGGCAAGTCCAACCATGGAGCGCGTTGAAGTATATGGCAATCATGCTCGCGTCACAGGTGGAGGTCTCACCTTCTGGACTTCAGCATCACGGGTTGATGAATTACAGGTGTATGATAATACAGCTTTCTATTCGGCTGCAGGAATTTGGGTTCATAATTTTGCCACACCTATTTTTAATCAGGTCACTGTAACTGGGAATGCCTGTACATATTCAAATACTTCATACATCACTGCTGGTGGAATGGGTATTAGTGGAGGATCAGCCGCCACTCTCATTAATTCAATTCTATGGGATAATTATCCCATAGAAATCGAGTTCTACAATTTAATGGCGACAAACCAGGTAGGTGTTTATGCTTCTGATATAAAAGGTGGAGAAGCTGCCATCGAAACCAATGAAAACGGCACCATTACCTGGGGATTGGGTAATATTAATCAGGATCCTGAATTTATTGCTCCAGATGATGGAAATCTGATACTTGGTGATGCTTCACCCTGCATTGATGCAGGAACACCCCGATTACTTGTAGGTGCAGACACATTGATTGATATGAGCCACCCAGAATATTGGGGGGTAAATCCTGATATGGGTGCCTGGGAATCACCAAGACCGATCATGGTACTTGAAGTTCCGGGAGCATTCACCAGCATTCAAGCTGCCATAGATTATGCCATTGACGGAGATACAATCGTTGTAGCAGCAGGTACCTACTATGAAAATATCAATTATTTGGGTAAGGACATTGTGCTCGTGTCAGAATCGGGACCTGAATTGACCATCATTGATGGTTCTCTGGAAGATACGGCCACAGTGCTCATCGTTAACGGAGAAAGCCGGTCCGCTGTCCTGGATGGATTCACTATTCAGGGAGGCAGTGGCTTTGATAAATATGGAACTGCATCAAATGAAAGGTATGGTGGCGGGATATGTGTACGCTTTGTATCCAGTGCAACATTAAAACATCTAATCATCACCAACAATTCGGTACCTAACGGTCCAGAGCCATCGGCTGGAGGTGGAATCGCTGTCGCTTTTGAATCTGATCTTTTAGTAGAAGATATTCTTGTCCACAACAACACTGCAAACTATGGTGCTGGATTTTTCTCATATCACGCTTTTCCAGAATTGAATAACGTGACATTTCGAGATAATCATGCTGCGGGCTGTGGTGGAGGGGCAGGCTTCGAAACAAGTACTCCCATTATTAACCATATTCTCGTGTACGATAACATTGCGGACAAAGGTGGTGGTGGGTTCTTCTTCGTGAAGGAATCCGAAGCAGTAATAAATCAAGCTACCATCTACGGGAATGATGGTGTCCTTGGAGGTGGTGGGATACTTGCCATCGATGATAACGATTTATACTTGGTCAACTCCATTTGCTGGGATAATGCACCGAATCAGATCGAATCTTATATTTATGTTCCAGAGAACTGGATACTTAGTCATATTGGTATTGCAAACTCGAATGTTCAAGGGGGCGCTCTGGATCTCGTCCTACAGCTAGGCGGTTTAATGTTTTATGAAAACAACTTGTTGGAGGATCCACTATTCATCCATCCCGAACTTGGTGATTTTAGCTTGACAGAAAGTTCTCCCTGCATCGATGTAGGAATTGCCAATTATGTTTGGAACAGTGAAACATTAATCGATCTTTCCTCTGATGAATATATCGGGTTAGCTCCAGATATGGGAGCTTATGAATATGATGGAACTGTTAGCACAGCTAGCTCACCTACTGTGCCCTTGAATTATGTACTTCATCAGAATTATCCCAATCCCTTTAACCCCATAACCACTATTCAGTATAGTCTGCCTGAGGCTGGCTCAATCAAGCTGACTGTATTCGATGTGACAGGTAGAGAGGTGATTTCGCTGGAGGAACAGGCAAGGCTTTCAGGTAACCATGAGGTGCAGTGGAATGGTCAGGATAGGTGGGGCAATCAGGTCAGTACGGGTGTGTATTTTGCTCGTTTACAGGCTGGAGATTTTAGCCAAACTATCAAGATGTTGTATCTCAAATAACTGGAAATAGTTGGACAAATATAAGAGCCCTGGACACATGTCTGGGGCTTTCTTTTTCACCAAAACGTGAGGTTCAAAAACCCGGTTTATGAGACTAAATCTCTGAGTGCCTCCTTCACGATTCTACAACCCTTGTTCTGTGTTCTGAAATCAAAAAACCCCGCCGATGGCGGGGCTATAATCTGTGGCCAGGGCCCTGTCTACGCTCTTCGAGCTACGCCAAGGCAGGCGGAATTGGCTGAGCGTCATCCCTCCGGGATTCCCTCGCCTTACTCAATCCTGTGCTAATCAATTACATCGTGCCAGGGATCGTTTGAACCGCCGAAATTTATCCCGCCGAAGGGTAACACGAAGTGTCGGGACGGGGATTTTCAGTAGTAAACAGACCCTTATACAGTAGGGGCTAGCGGGTTTTAGTTGCTAAAAAGCTGCTGTTACACATTTTGACTATCAGTGAGTTATGGGAGCGCATCACTAACTCGTCACTAAATTTAAGAAGCCTCGGAGATCGAGGCTTCTTAAGCACCGCTTACATAATCAGAATGAATGAAAATAAAGCCAGTGCGTTACATTGAGTCCATCTCATATACTCTCAAGCTGGAGATGATGGACCTCGTTTGTGCAAGGCGTACTGCTTTATTCATATCTCTCGCATTGACAGTAGCACGATTCTATAATTTGATTTTGATACCACCATTTACCACAAATCCATCAACAGGCGCATAAATGTCGTTGAATGTAGGATTTGCTATTGGGCCAGTATAGATGGATTCAAACCTTGTTTGCCTTGTATCCGAGAAATTCTCAAAATTCAGGAATATCGAGAAATCTTCCCACATTTTCTCCGTCATCAAGCCGAAAATCCAATAATCCTTACTGGTAGTTCCATCACTTAAATTTTGGGGGCTGAAGTAGTAGGCTTCCAGGCCCACTCTTATATCATCATGTTTTTCATACATCAAAACATTATTCAGCCGGTGTCTGGATACTAGTGGGATATTTGTGGTGGTTTCGTTGTAGTGTTGTTGAACATCAGCGAGGGTATATCCAATAAATAATTTGATTTGATCATAAGAGAGTTTTATGTTTGTCTCAATTCCCCTGGTATCGATCACCCCACTGGGCTGTCGAAATTCATATTGTCCGGAACCGTTTGAACCAAGCAGGATGGGATCATCTATGCGTGTGTAAAAAAGCAGCGAATTGATGCTTAGTGAAATCTCATCTGAAAGGGGTGTGCGATAATTTATATCGAAATTCGTTCCCAGAGATTTCTCAGCCTTTGTGTTAGAGACATCAATGGGTAACACATTTCTGAACTGCAATCGTTCAGCATCTTCGGTAAATACGTTGGGCGTCTTGTACCCCAGCCCTCCTCCTACGCGGAGCACCAACTTTTGATTCATTTTCCAGAGGACAGCAGCACGGGGTAATAAAAAATTGCCGTAGTCATTCTGGCGATCGAATCTCAAGCCCGTTTCAAGGTTTAGCCGCTCAGAAGCATTCCATGTACTTTGGATAAATGCCCCCATTGTGTGGTGATTATAATCCACCACTGTTGAAGTATCAGGTTGATTTTGTGCGAATTGATCCGTCCAGAGATTTATCCCAGCAACCCATTCAAAGCTATTATTTTGATGACTATAATTCACTTCGCTAAAAGATGAATACTGGATACCTGAAAATGTGTGCTCTGGAGCTGCCACCGTTCGATCATAATAACTAATGCTGTTTTTTAGAGAAAATTTAGATGATTCTGAAGAGTGATGAACCAATCCGATCTGAGAGCTGGAACGGGTCGTTTCATTATTTTCAAAATAGGAGTGAATGCTATCCTGATTTCCTTCGATATAGTTTATGTCTCCACCAATTCGATTTTCTAGTGTGGTATTCAATCCAATATCGAGAATAGTCTTGTCTGAGAAATAGACAAATAATTTCGGATTGAGGGTATAACGTTTGAATTTTGGAATGGCAGTTAATCCAATGTCTGCGGGGTCGTATGCTGTGCCCAAATTGTAGGAAACAAATAAAGTTGTTCCAAATTTTCCAGCCTTTTGGGAAAAAAAGGCGCTCGCATCAAAACCAAGAGCAGATGTGGTATTAAGTAGGACACTGAGTTGTCTCTCATCTGTGGGTGTCTTAGATACCAGGTTGACTAAACCTGCAATTGCACCACCACCATGAAGAGTGGATGACGCCCCTTTGATCACTTCAACCTGGGATAAATCCAGGGGAACGATTTGCAAAAGACTTAGACCTCCAGAAAATCCTGAATAAAGTGGAAAACCGTCCTTTAGGATTTGGGTATATTTACCATCCAGACCCTGTATACGAATACTTGAATTGTATGAGGTTGCCGAAGTCTGTTGGGTTTGGATTCCAGTGCTTTCATTGAGCAGCATACGGATGTCACCTGGTTTCATGTTACCCTTTTCATTTAGCTCCTCCCCGGAAATTGCTTCTATGCGGGTCGGAATATCAGCTATTGTTCGGCTTGAACGGGTCGCTGAGATGAAAATTTCTTCTGTATGTTCTTCATCGTGGTGCAAGAAGACTTCAAATGGTCCAGTTTGTGACAGTGGGAATGTGAATGTCCAGGAGCTTTCTTCATATCCGATGTAAGTAAAAACGATGACGTGACGGCCATCGGGAATATTCTGTATTTCTACAAGTCCATCTAGATTAGAACTGGCACCGAGTGTCATTCCTTCCACGATGGCGTTGGCTCCAACCAGCGGCTCGTTGTGCTCTTCTTCATGGATAGTTGCAGTAAATGTTGTTTGACCTAAAACTGAGGCATAACAAATCAGCACCAACAGTGCTAAAATGGATTTAATCATGTGGTTTGTCCTTCTTAAATAGTTAACAAAGTAGTTTTTAGAATTTTGAGGAACTTACGATGCATAACATCGTGACCATCTCGCATTCTCAAGTATTGTTAACTTAATTTGGGGGGTTGCCAGATATTTGGCGTGTAGTCTCGGGTAAATGGGATGTTGGAAGGTATGTTTGCTGGTTCAATCGTCCAATAAGTTGCATAGGTATTTATGTCCTCAGCAACAAATCCTGTAGAGCTTCCGCAGGATAAGAAAGGTGAGCAATTATCACTGGAGTCCTCATCATGCTGATCTGCGTGCTGATCTGCGATTTTCATTTCTGTTTCATCACCACAGTAGTCCTCCTGGCAACAGAGATCAACAGAGAGTGTTGCTATGTAAAAGGACAGTATAATGCAGAGGAATTTCATATTAAGTAGCTGTGGCAACATACTTGACTTATATTAGTTGTCAATATCAAATTTTACTAATGAAGGAATTCCCTCCTTATATGAAAATGAACTATGCTTGTCATGTACAATTAGTTGTGATATAGACATAAACCTCGAATTGCGTTTCGAGCCCCAGGGGGTCAATATATCGGCCGTTTATGAGACAAAATTCCTGAGCTCTGCAAACTCCTCAGAAATCCAATAAACCGTGTCTCAATACCCGTCTCGAATTCAAAGTATCATAGTTCTACGCTTTAAACGTATTTGAGACAAGTTGAATTTTTGGCAGTTGGCTAGAAAATTATAGAAAAGCAGTCAAAAATGTGCAACATGTCCCGCTTTAACCGCCACTACCGTATGTAAAACTAACAGAAATGAATTCTTTAAGGAAGCTGACCCCCGAAGGACCTTTGGCGGATCTCAGAACACCGAATACCCAATGGAGAATGTCGAAGGCAAAAGCACTTTATTATAGGATATTCGACTGTTCAGTGTTCTGAAATCAAAAAGCCTCCGAATGGAGGCTTTAGTCTGTGGCCAGGGACGGAATTGAACCGCCGACACGGGGATTTTCAGTACCTTGCTTCG
>CAZOBQ010000064.1:4732-13389 GCA_964578155.1 uncultured Lentisphaeria bacterium | reverse complement strand
CTATTCGTCATAAAATTCCTGCTATTACCACCTTATCTGGCGCAAAAACGGCTGTTCGCGGCATCCGTCGCCTCGCCAAGGATGATCTACCGGTTACAAGTCTTCAAGATATTTTTAGTTAGTTTCTGATCACTGATTTCAGTTTTACTGCTTAATTTTTGTCTGGGAGTTTTTATCTTTAACTGACTCAAGTTTAAATAATGCTACTTATAAAGGTATTTAGGAGGTTGCATGACTGCTTCGACTGCTCCAAAGGAATCAACATTTACGACTGCTGACAATTTCACACTTTTTGAAAGAACCTGGACCTGTGAAAATGCAAAAGGGGTGGTTTTAATCACTCATGGTATTGCTGAACATTCTGGTCGATATGAGCATGTGGCAAACTCGTTGGTTGATGCGGGGTTCTCAGTAGTTGCCTTTGACCTTCGAGGACATGGAAAATCTTCAGGAAAACGGAATTATATCGATTCATTCCAGGACTATCTAAATGACCTTGATGAGGTCCTTACTCGCACAAAAACCCATTTCTCTGACTTACCGATCTTCCTCTTTGGACACAGTATGGGTGGTGGCATCACGACCTTGTTTAGTATTGAACGCCAGCCTGATATTAAAGGAATTCTTTTAAGTGCTCCTTCCGTGAAGGTAAGTGATGATATTTCACCATTTCTTCAAAAGATCTCCGGAATTCTCAGTGTCATAGCACCAAAACTACCAGCGGTTAAACTCGAGAGTAACGATATTTCCAAAGACCCGGCGGTTGTGGATGCCTATGATAGTGATCCTTTAAATTATCGTGGTGGAATCTTAGCCAGAACGGGTGCCGAATTACTTAAATCCACTCGGACAATCACAGCTCAGGCCTCAGCTATTTCTTTGCCGATTCTGGTCATGCACGGAACTGCAGATAAGCTTGCTGACATGAGTGGTAGCGAAATGTTATATGAGAAAGTTTCTTCAGCAGATAAAACGCTGAAACTATACGACGGCCTCTATCATGAGATTTTCAATGAACCGGAGCAAGGTCAGGTAAAGGCTGATATGATTAGTTGGCTGGATTCACATATATAATGGCCATACTTTCAATTGATCAGGGAACCACTGGAACAACTGTACTATTAGTAGATCATAGCGGGAATATTATTGGTAAAGCTTATAGTGAGTTTGAACAGATCTATCCTCAACCGGGTTGGGTCGAGCACGACCCCGAAGAGATTTGGGATACAGTTGTCGAGACCGTAGGTGAGGTCTGCTCTGCCTATCCTGGCACGATTGAGGCTATTGGCATCACAAATCAAAGAGAGACAACCATCATTTGGGATGCTGAAACAGGTAAACCCATTTACAATGCTATTGTCTGGCAGTGCCGGCGCACTTCCTCAATCTGTGAATCACTTGAGCCACAGCGAGACTTAATTAAACAAAAAACGGGTTTACCTCTGGATGCCTATTTTAGCGGAACCAAAGCGCAATGGATTCTAAATAATGCTTCGATTGCTCCTCAAGAGAATTTGAAATTTGGAACCATTGATACCTGGCTGATCTGGAAACTTACCGATGGACAAGTACATGCCACGGACTACTCCAATGCCTCGAGGACCATGCTATTCAACATTCATGAAAAGACCTGGGATAAAGACCTTTGTGATTTACTCAATATCCCAATGGACCTATTACCTGAAGTAAAAAATTCGGCGGATGATTTTGGGATCGTATCCACCATTTCTGAAATCGATGGCGTTCCAATACAAGGAGTTGCAGGAGATCAACAAGCGTCCCTCTTCGGGCAACAATGTTTTAAAAAGGGAGAGATTAAGAACACCTATGGCACAGGTTGTTTCATCATGATGAATACCGGTAATGAGGCCATAGATTCGGAACAGGGATTGATTACGACCTTGGCTATTGATCCAGATGGAAAACCCTGTTTTGCTCTCGAGGGCTCGATCTTTATTGCAGGAGCAGCCATTCAATGGCTACGAGATGAATTAGACTTACTTGATTCAGCCAAAGAGAGTGAAGTTGCCGCTAACTCGGTGATTGACAATGGAGGGGTTTATTTGGTCCCTGCCTTTGTTGGGCTCGGTGCTCCTCACTGGGATATGGAGGCTAGAGGAACCATCACGGGTCTAACGCGAGGTTCAAATAAAAATCACCTTATACGAGCTGGATTAGAAGCCATGGCCTACCAAACCTTCGATGTGATTCATGCCATGGAAGAAGACACAGGCATGAAGATTAATTCACTGGCTGTCGATGGCGGTGCTACAAAGAATGAATTTCTAATGCAATTCCAGTCAGACATCCTTGATTTACCAATCTACCGTGCTGAAAATGTGGAGACAACAGCTCTTGGAGCCGCCTATCTGGCAGGATTACGCTATGGAGTTTGGACACGGCAAATGCTTACTCAAATTGGGAGAAATAAAACGGTCTTTCAGCCAGAGATGCCTGAGAATATTCGGCAAAATAATCTGTCTGGATGGAAAGCTGCTGTCAAGAAGACGTTAGCATCTTGATGTCGAGCTCAGGATTTATTCCGATTGGTTTAGATCACCATGTATTGATCAAAAAGCGCCTTAATGTCATTATTGACAATTCTTCATTTTGACCTTTTAAACATTGCTGGTCAACTACAGATAAAAGTAGGGGCTATCACCATCCTGTTTGGTTTTTTGTTTTTCTTCATACTTCCTGCTGTGAAATAATTCCGAAAAATTAATAGTCTCGCTCTGTTCCATACTCCGATGTGCTATATACCAGGTAGGAAATGCTGAGGGAGTTAAAAATGTCTCTTTCCATTCAGCTTTTGGCACTAAAGGCTGGAATAGCGGTAGATCAAGCTTGGTTGTTTCCCTGATAAATTTCAGATAGACCTGCTCGGGTTCAAGTTTATAGCTTCCAAACTCTGAACAACATCCATGTGGGAGACCTACACTTTCAAAATGAATCCCGGATCGAAAAACAGCTTTGTAATAAACCTCATCATAAGGCAAAACCAGTTCGTAAGTTTTCCCTCTAACCTGTGGAATCATTGTCTCATCGACACTTAAAAACTGGAGACCATCCCCGATAAAATTCACTTTCGGGTAGTCTTTATTCAGGAGTGATCGTATCCTAGGTAAAACATTCTTCCCCAAGAATGTCACCGTTACCATATCCTTACCGTGCCCATTCTCCCTTCTTCTTAACATGAATCTTTTCCAATCATAGTTTATAAAATATGGAAGGTTTGATAGCACTCTTTCCCGAATATGCTGACCGATCTCAGCATCTGATAAGTTGGAAGGAGTATAGATGGTAGTCGTTCGAATCTCCGGTGGATAAAGTAATATCCAAATCTCCAGTTCAGATCTCAAAACACCAGCGGTGTCCAACAAGGCTTGGATTCTAAGGCTCATTGCGGCGTCACCCGGTGATCTTCGATAAATACAGTGACTTCCTACAGTACCATGTGGTTTTACATAAAGAAACAATTCAGTCTTATCCTTTAGATAGGTGAGAAATAGCCGTGCTTTCGTGTTTTCTGAACAAATCATAGAACCTTCCAATAATTGAATTCACCCTCCGGGGAATATTCTGTTTTCATCCATTTTTAATGCCTTGGTTATTTGAAAAATAAGTATCAGATCAATAAAAGCAAGATATAAATACGAAATATATAATATAATATTAATTTTATAGTGATATTTTTTAATATAAGTCCCTATAGAGCTTGCTATATCTTACACGATTTGCTTCTTATTTCTAATTGGAGAGATGGATGATATGGAATAGCTTTTATCGTGAGAAATCCTATTAACATTGATAAACTTCAAGCGCGACCTTATCAGCTGAAGAATACTATCCAACACTATGAGTGGGGAAAAAGAAATGATCAGGCACTCATCGCAAATCTACTTGGGCTGAAACCAGAACATGATAAACCCTATGCAGAACTCTGGATAGGCACCCATCCCAAAGGCCCCTCTCAACTTATTGATCCAGACGAAGGTATCATCGAACTGGTGGAGTGGATTTCAGAGAATCAGGAAGTACGACTCGGTTATCTAGAAACAGCCCAAACGCCTCCTGGCTTGCCTTATCTCTTTAAAGTGTTATCTGCTGCTGAAAGCCTAAGTATCCAGGCTCATCCCAACAAACAGCAGGCAAAACAACTACACGAGGATGATCCCTATCATTATCCTGATGATAACCACAAGCCTGAGATCGCCATCGCCATCGACTCGTTGGATGCCCTGGTTGGATTCATCTCTCAAACTGATTACACCGCACTATTAGATACCTTACCCCCATTAAATGAGCTACTTAACAATAGCAGAACAGCCACTCCGAATTTGAAACAGGATGTTATGATCTTGCTTCGTTTGTGGGATGCAAAGCCAGAAGCTATCAAAATTTGCTTAGCATTAATTCATAAACAGTTTAGTTCCAAAGAGCACTCTTCAGAGCAGGAAACGCTCTTTTTAGCACAAAGTGACATCCATGGCCAAGATGATATTGGTTTACTTTTCCTCTTACTCCTCAACCGAGTACATCTAGGTCCTGGTGAAGCCATCTTTCTACCACCTGGTGTCCCCCACGCCTATCTCCATGGAAACATCATTGAGTGTATGGCTAATTCCGACAATGTTGTGCGATTGGGGTTAACAAAGAAGTTTTGTGATGCCAAAGCCTTGTCCAATATCTTAAACTTCGGAGACACTATTGATTATAGTGTCAATACTCAACAGTCTGATGGCATCAAGAAATACCTCACACCAACTCAGGAATTTTCTGTCCAATCCCTCAATCTTGAAGATGAAGAATCCAAGATCTTTACTGAGAATACTTCTCTTGTTCTCTTTCTGGTCTTAGAAGGTGAGGTGAGCGTCAATTGGTGTACTGAAGAAGAGTCATGTAGTTATATCTTCCGCCGTGGAGCTTCATTCATCGTACCGGCTAATTTGACCACATTCAACATGCAATCCCGGAGTAAAACCAACCTATACTTTGTGAATATCCCTAAGTAGCCTTCGCAGCAATCCTAAATTTGTCAGATACAATCGTTGGCTTTACACTTGCCCAGCGTAACATCAAATTTACTGACTCACTCATATTATCCATCTTGATTGGATCGAGGAAGGCCGTCACCCTGATGAAGTAATCCTGGTCTGCCGAAAGATCGCCCGTAGAGACAACACTGAGATTTTGAATACTTACATAGTTAGTTTTCGCTTCATCAATGGTAAAATACCGTTCAACCTTACGATCCTCAGAATTCACCAATAAATAGACGTCGGTCTCTTCATCATATCGAAACCCGTTGATGACTTCTTTACTCTGAATCGGTTCGGCCTCACCAGCTGCCATAAGATCAAATTTAAAATGTAGCGTGATATTCTTACCCGACACCAGAACATCATCTAGAGTCTCAGTAAAAGATTCAGCAAGCTTCGTATTACAGATGATCTCTTTTTGAAGACCAATATACTGAAGGTCAAGATTCTCAAACCAGGGATTAGAGCTTACAACGGTGGAAAGGAATAGTTGGGTAACCGCTATGACCGAGGCGTTAAAAGTCTGTGTAAGCAGCTCAAGCACAGAAACAATCCAGACTATCCACTGCTTCCAACCAGTAGACCAACTGCAGTTGCAACAAGGGTTAGAACCATGACCATCATGGTGGTAAAGCCATAACTCATAAGGAGTAGTATCATCTTAGAGAACGTTTTTAAGTGAGACTGGCTGTAGTAATTTTTCATCGCCAGATATAAATAGACAAGGCTGGCCAATATCACTAACCACATAATCAGTTTATAATCCAAGATAACTGTCAGAATAAGTAGGCTAAAAATGAATGCATGGACGTGCAAACTGAAGATAAGATGCTCAATATATAGTTTTTTTCGTCTCCAATAGAGGAGCTTCAGTTGAAGAGCGGCAACCGGCAAAAGAAGGAACATCATCTTAGCAAAATTGTCGGTAAAATTATTTAAGAAATCTCCCTGCTCTACATCAAATGCACTCTCCCCTATTGAAATGGACATGTTTGATTGTGAACTATCCGAATCAATAACTACTAGACCACTACCTTCTAGAAGTTCAGTTTTATCACTGGTAGAGTCTATTTGGCTGTCGATGGCTTGGTTCAAAGCCACGTCAAGATCACCAGATTCAGTGAGTTCATTGATGAATTTATTGTTTTGAATGCTGGGGATGAGACTTTTTAATGAAAGAATGAGGAAAAACAGGACACTGGCTACTAAATAAATTCTAACTGGCGGCAAATAACTTATCCGACGGCCCTTTATATACTCTGTAGTCAAAAGCCCCGGTTTGGTAAACAGGGTTCGCAAAGAGCGAATAACCCGAGAATCAAAATCTAGCAGTTCTTCAAGAAAATCTGAAAAAAGATCCCTGAAAGAGAGACGATAGTCCTTATTCTTTTGGCCGCACTCAGGACAAAATTGGCTGTCGAGATGCGTTCCGCAATTCAGACAATTAGGATTGGCTATAATTCTTCGCTTTTGTTTACTCATATTAGAAGTCTAAATTTAGATGGAAAAATCGACGGGGTAAGTCTTTTTTCACCATGGCAATATATAATTGAGAGGATATGGCTATTCACCCAACAATCACCATCAAGTCATTAGAGTTAAATCTAGACCTATTAAAAGAGCTGGAATTGATGATCTTTGAAGAACATCGTGTAACTGAAGAAAAGTTTGATTGGGTAATGCAACGGCACCCCTTACTACTCGTCGCTTATGACGGGAAACAACCTGTTGGGTTCAAATTGGGATATGCTGAAAGTGAATCCACCTTCTATTCATGGCTTGGAGGAGTACATCCCGAGTATCGCCGGCAGGGAATCGCCCAAGATCTGCTCACCATGCAAGAGGACATCATGCGGAAGTCTGGGATAAAGCTAATTTCATTCAGAACCTATAATCGATTCCCTGCTATGATCGAGCTGGGAAAAAGGAATGGCTACCACTTAGTCAAGTCAGAGCAATGCGGTGATGAACAGAAGTATTGGTATGAGAAACAATTCAATTCCCCCTTTCCCAAGTTTGACTGAGAGGTTAACTTGATGGCTCAGCAATTAGGAGATCTACTTTATGAATAGTCAGCTAATGACATCTCGAATCCGTTTTATTTTAATACTACTTGTGCTAGTATTACCTATCACTGTATTTAGCCAATCTAGGCAAGCAGAAGTAGATCAACTACATGCAAAGATCGACAAATTAAGTGAAATGCTCGATCAATTAAAGGCAGAAAAACATCATGCTATGAACGCTGCTGAAGCATTCTCAACCACACCAAAAGACCATTCCCGTCGTGACAGTTTACAGCTTCTTTCCTTACGTAGAAAACAGGCTGAATCCCGGACAAGGATTGATGCCTTGACTATGGATATCATTCGATTGAGCAAGCAGTTGCAAGACCCTAAAAAACGCTATGCCCTTGCCAAGAAGATGAAACAACCAAAGCCCAAAAAAGCAGCTAAGATCCAAAGACAATCAGAGAAACAGGATTCAACGAAGACCCTGGATACGGTTTCTGCTCGTAATATTGATCTCGCTGCAGTAAAGCTTGTGCGTAAGGGGAAATCTTTGGATCAAGCACGCCTTTTGACTATTGACCAGCTTACTGATGATCAGGTTTTAGGCTTTTATCGTGGGCTGGATAAGAATTCTCGCTATAAACTCTATGATATTGCGGATGATATCCTCAAAGATGAGGGCGGTGAAATGATCAATGCCCGTCGTTCCGCCATCTATCTTTATCTTTTTACTAAATAATGACCAGACTTCTTCCAATTATCGTTTTTGCACTCATCCTTAGTGGGTGTAGTACAGGTAAATTATCACTTTATAAAGAGGGTGATTTATTCAAACGTAATTTCCGAGAATTCCTACCTCATCAGAATGCGATATCAGGAGAATATTACGAAGTAAGGCGAAACAGCAAAAAACAGGTAACTTCGGCCAAGCACTTTAGCGGCGACAAACACCTTATTGAAAAGAGTTATTATACCTACGCCAGGAATGGTAATCTCACCAGGCAGCAGTATACAGAATATTTCCATAAAGGACTGCCCCGCATCTCAAAAGAGTGGATCTATGAAGATGGCCGCATTGTCCAGCAAGAAGAACAGTGGTATTCAAGGGCACGATCCATGGAAAAGAAACTAACTATTTTTTACGATAAACATCAACAGCCGTATCTGGAACAAACCTGGGGCTTGGGTGATAAGTTTGAGAGTTCAACTGAGTATTACTATGACTACAAACACCGCCTGGACAAATCCAGACGCAATTTCTTCGGCTTGGAAGGCGAACTGATCGATTTCTGGCTAACCGTCTATACCAATGAAAACCAAATATCGACTGAGGAACACTACTTACCCAATAATTCCATGATCACATTCTACCGCTATACCTATCATCCGGTTAAAGATTATAGGGAGCAGGAAGAGATTCTGGATGTGGATCGCAACATATTTGTTGTTCGTAAATTTGACATCTATGGACTGCTTCAATCCGAAGAGGAAATGGATGGTGAAATGGTATTAAAAAGCCGCAAGGTTTATGAGTACAGTGATAAAAATAAGCCCCAGTCTATTCGTTATTATGATTCCAGCAATACCTTATTCAAGACATCTA
>CAZOBQ010000064.1:0-4722 GCA_964578155.1 uncultured Lentisphaeria bacterium | reverse complement strand
ATGAAGCAAGTTCTTGTTCCATTTGCCAATGGATTCGAAGAAATAGAAGCGATTACAATTGTTGATATTTTACGTCGGGCAGGCGCTAAGGTAACTATTGCCGCCTTGGACAAACGCAATGTTGAAGGATCCCACGGCTTAAAAATTATCGCCGACACAGTTCTGGATGAAGCCTTGGAAACATCCTGGGATATGGTGGTACTTCCAGGTGGAGTTCCCGGGGCCCCGACCCTCATGGATGATGCAAGAATCATTCAATTACTTAAAGATCAGGCCACTGCCAATAAAACAAATGCTGCTATCTGCGCCGCTCCTGCAGTCCTGGAGAAGGCCGGACTCACAAAGGATAAAAAGGTCACATCTCATCCAGCCTGGGCTGAACGCATGACCACTGCAATTCATACTGGTAGTCGTGTCCAGGTTGCAGATCAACTGGTGACCGGACAAGCTGCCGGTAGCGCCATGGAGTTTGCGTTCCAGTTAGTGGAAACTCTTTATGGGGCTGAGAAGGTTGCTGAAGTCAACGCCGGGGTATTGGCGAAACTATAAATTTATTTTTGCTCGATTCCACATTCAGACCGTAGTGCTAATTCGCAGTTCTTAGGCTATCAAACCATTGTAACGCTAGATAGTATGCTGGGAATGCCGCTGATCCATGATCAGCACCAGACAATGGTACCAACTCTACGCTTAATCCACCATTGGCTCGCATTGACTCATAAGCAGTGACTGAGTTTTCATAATAGACCGTACTATCGTTTGTGCCATGGAATAACCTGACCGGAGCAACCGGGCCCCAATCCAATGGAGAGTTTTCTACCAAAGCATTGGTAATCTGTGTTTCTTCGCCTGAAAGAAAAGAGGTTTTAAACTCACTAACAAACAAGGAGTCAATAATGGAGGTTAACGTATCATTGATTTCTGATCCTCCAAAGGAGCCATTAACCACTTCTGGTATCCGTGTAGCATAGGGTTCCATGAATATCTCATCAAGTCTACCCCATTCATAGATACTATCATAGGCTTGAACGAGATAGGCAAGATAAGCCGGAATAGCATACTCTTTCCGGTCTATGATACTCCGAGTCGTTTGAAGAAGATCATGAGGACCTGCCATTGGCGCTACAGCCATCAGTTGAAATTCGACAGGGTATTCGCTTTCAATGATCTTATGTGTAGCCAAAGTTACGAACCCACCCTCAGAATAGCCGGCTAAATATAGATCACCACTGAGTAGAACTTCATTCTGACAAGAGTAGATACGGGCAGCTCTAATCCCGTCAATGACTGCATTTGCGCTTAGCTCTGCATGAAGATAAGGATGCAGTCCTGGAGAACTTCCAAGTCCAAGATAATCCGGTTCAATGACCACATATCCACTCATGGCCGCGATCATCCCATCAAAAGCATAAAATAGTGGATTTACAGAGCCTACTTCATCTCTTTTAAAAACGGTACCATGCTGAATACTAAGCAAATCCAGAGTATCAATACCCTGGGGGATAAACAGCACCCCGGAAGCATCAGTTAATTCGTTATCCTTATCTAATGTCTTATAAGCTACCTGATAAACATCTACTGAATAGTCTGGCACTAACCCTAGCGGTGCACCATAGAGACGAAGATAGGTTGTCACCTGTTCAGGTGTGAATGAGGCAAAATAGTTTGCGGAGATCAACTCTCCTGGAGCCCCATCTGAATTGCATAGGTCTACTTGTTCTTCATCTGTTTCACAGGATGATACTCCGAAGAGTAAGACAAAAGACAAAATTACGAGGGGAATATATTTGCTAGCTTTAATCATAATATTAAGTGCCCTTAAGAAGCTTAGAATTGACTCATTACGACAAACTCATCATAACGTTCTTCCAGTTCGTGTTCCTCTAAATAAGTAATCCCATTCACAGAGAAGTCTTCAACACAATAGGATGCCAATACGGAGCCGAAAACCACGGCTAGCTTAATATTGTCAAATGAATGGTCTTTGGATTGATCCAGATATCCGATCAATGCTCCAACAAAACTATCACCGGCTCCTGTGGGATCAGTGACCTGATCTAACACCAAACCTGGGACAGTAAATACCTTCTCTTCATGGAAAAGGAGAGCTCCATGCTGACCCTTTTTAATAACGATCAATTCCGGACCCATTGCTTTGAGTTTCTTTGCTGCTTTCTTATAATTTTGCTCCCCCGTTAATAGCCTGGACTCCTCATCGTTGATGACCAACATATTGACCCGACCTATGAGCGATATTAGCTCTTCACGGGCAATATCTATCCACAAATTCATTGTATCCAGGACTACAAAAGCTTCAGACTCCAACTGATCCAGCACCTGATGCTGCAAACCAGGATGGATATTTGCCAGAAGGACATGAGAAGCATCTTTATAAACATCCGGTAGGATGGGATTAAAGTGTTCAAACACATTTAATTCAGTAAATAAGGTGATCCGATCATCAAAATTCTCTGCGTATCGCCCCCCCCATCGAAATGTTTTACCAGGCTCTATGCTCATCCCTTCAAGATTTATGTGATGATCTTTGAAAAGGGTTTGAACTGTTTCAGGGAAGTCCTCGCCGACAACACCAACAATATGGGGTGTTGTAAAATAACTAGCTGAAAGGGAGCAGTAGGTGGTTGATCCACCGGGAACATCAGCAACAGAGCCTGTGGGTGTTTCAATCGTATCCAGGGCCAGGGATCCAACAATGAGCAACGACATGTAATCTCCTTCTTCATCTTTCGTGATTTTACAGCCGGTAAAATGATTAGTAATTGTATTAGCTCCAATGAATTTCATTGAGAACTCTGATTTCCCGACTAGATTTCTATCATGAAAACTATCACACTTATTATCCTGTTGACCCTGACCGGGTTTGTCTTCGCTCAAAACTATGAATTCTACAACCAAAAGCTCACCGATGGACAAAAAGAAGACGCCATCTACCTTGAAAAAAACCTGATGGCAACCTGCTGTTTTGGTGGCCCTCTTTATATGCACGGAAAAAACCAGAAAACTGAAGATGCCAAGGTTACCATTCGTCGTTTACTTATTGAGGGAAAAACGAGAGATCAGGTCCTAGATCATTTCCGAAATAGCATTGATTCAAGAACAGGCGAACCATACGGAAATCGCATTTTGGCATCCCCTAAGGCGAGTGAGACCGTTGGAAAAGTTTCTTACTGGATGGTCGTAGTATTTTTTATAATCGGTCTAGGCTTATTAACGTTGGCCTTAAAAAAACTCAGCGCGCAAAAGAGTAAACCCAGCCCAAAGTCAGGTATTCCTGAGGAAACGCTTACTAAGATTGAATCAGAGCTCTCTGACTTAGACTGACTTTTAGGTAATTGGACAAAGACCCTCCCTTCGTCATCCCGAGCAGAGCCCAGGGATAATAAATACATCAGAGAACCCTATCCCTCGACAAAGTTTATACTGAGTATAATCGAAGTGTTCGGTATGACGGTCGACTCCACTTTATTACGGGGTTATGACTCGGAAATGGAATGCAATCGATCTCGAATCAGAGCTGCTTTTTCATAATCTTCTCTAGAGACTGCTTCACGTAAATCTTTTTCAAGATCGAAACGAATTTCTGCCTCTTTTGTGATCTCATGAACATTCTCGGTGACGCTTTGTGAATCAGCTTCTGTCCCATCACCTTCTATAGGCATAGCTACAGCAGCTTCCTGAAAAACATCCTTGGCTACTTTAATAGGCGCTCTTAGTCGTAGCGCCAATGCAATTGCATCACTAGGTCTAGCGTCAATACTCTCGATACTGGATCCATTACGGATGTTTAGTTTTGCGTAAAATGTCCCCTCTTTTAAATCATAGATGGAAACACTCTCTAATCCACCAGTTAGCGAGTTGATAATCGTGGAGAGAAGATCGTGAGTCATGGGACGATCCAAACTGATCTGCTCCAAAGCGAGCGCGATTGCCTGGGCTTCAAATTGTCCTACCACAAGGGGCAAGCTTCGACTTTCATCATTTGAATCCTGTAGAAGTAAGGTATAACCAGGGACAGCTGCCTGGGCATAGAAAAGGATATTCTTTACAGTGACATCGATCATATTAACTCCTTGGTAAACATACGTCTACTCAAGGGCCAATGTCAATTACTTCTCAGAAAAGAATAAAGGTTAGTTTTGTCTTTTTAGAATTATATCAGCTAGGCTTTTAAGCATCTTTGTATTGGTAAAGGAGGAGCCATTCAATATACCATCAGCCTCCAATATCCATCCTTGGACAAGGGCTTTGGCGCGTGCAATGGTACCATATTTTATCATCCATGTATGAACTATCTCTCGGTCATTACTATTCATCTGACCAGATGTTTGAATCTCTTTCCACTGATCTACCTCTGCACTGCTGAGATTTTTTTTCAAATCCAACCAGATCCAGGTCTTCTTCTCATTTAGGACATCACTCCCTAAACTCTTTCCCATTTTATCAGCCGATGAGGTTACCTCTAAAAGATCATCCTGCATCTGAAAAGCACGACCCAAGAGAAGACCAAATCGAGATAATGCCTCTACTTGTTCCTTCTGGCCATCTCCGATAATACCGCCTAATTCACAAGCTAGTCTGATAAGCGCGCCTGTTTTTAGATCAATCATCATTTCGTATTGTTCTGGTTCTATGTGGGCGCTCTGCTCAAACTGCATATCCCAACCTTGCCCAACACGTACATCCATGGCGCCAGCATTGAAA
>CAZOBQ010000063.1:0-13403 GCA_964578155.1 uncultured Lentisphaeria bacterium | reverse complement strand
TCTTTCAAAATCTGTGACCCGATGTGACAATGAATGCCCTTAAATTCGATTTCCGGGTACTCATGGGGGATTTTCAACAGTTCGGCTACAAGCTCAGGGCTCATCCCAAACTTATTTTCTTTGAGTCCTGTGGAGATATGCGGATGTGTTTGTGGATCAATATCTGGGTTCAATCGCAACATAACTCTGGCTTTTTTGCCATATTTGCCAGCTCTCGAATTTATTTGTTCAAGTTCGAACTGACTTTCCACATTGAAGTATCCAATATCTGTTTGGATGGCGAGATCAATTTCTTCAATTGTTTTCCCAACCCCGGCAAAATTTATCTCTCCACCTTCAAATCCTACATGCTGAGCCATCTTCAACTCCCCACCTGAAACGATGTCAGCCCCAAATCCAAAGGATTTAAAAAGCTGTAAAATAGCAGGGTTCGAGTTGGCCTTCATGGCATAGGAGACACTAAAACCACGGTCTACAAAGCATTCCTTTAAAACTTCGGCATTTCTTTTTAAGACAGCTTCTGAATACACATAGACCGGTGTACCGTATTTTTCAGCCACCGCTTGAAGATCAATGTCCTGGCAGTGCAGTTTATCATTTACATATTTGAACGACACTACCATCTCACATTCAACTGGCGGTTAGCCAGAGTTTCGTCAACGCGACCGACTGGCGTCGTTTGTGGTGCATTCAAAAGCAATTCCGGAGAGTTTTCCACCTCTTCTGCGATTGTTTTCATAACCTCAACAAAACGATCCAGAGTTTCCCGGTTCTCGCTCTCAGTGGGTTCAATCATCAATGCTTCTTTAACGATGAGGGGAAAATACATGGTTGGCGAATGAAAACCGAAGTCCAGCAAGCGCTTTGCAATCTGTAGGGCATTGACGCCCTTTTCCTTTTGTGCTTGCGCAGAAAGGACAAACTCATGCATGCATGTTCGGTCATAGGCCAATTCAAATACATCTTTTAATTTGTGCATGAGGTAATTGGCGTTGGTAATGGCCACTTTCGAAATTTTTTTCAAACCATCTGGTCCCAACATTCGGATGTAGGTCCAAGCTCTTAGCAAAATGCCAAAATTGCCGTAGAATGCATGTACTCTACCAATGGTGTGAGGATAATTATAATTCAGATGATATCTTCCCGCTTTGGATTCGACCCGTGGTTTTGGTAAATAGTCCATGAGTTTTTCAGTCACACCAATTGGACCAGCACCTGGACCACCGCCCCCGTGTGGCGTTGAAAATGTTTTATGCAGGTTCAAATGTGTGATATCGAACCCCATATCTGCTGGACGTGCTATCCCCAGCATGGCATTCATATTGGCCCCATCCATATACATGATACCATCGACACCATGAATGAGCTGGGATATCTGAGTAATATTCTCTTCGAACAGACCCAATGTGTTGGGGTTGGTCAGCATGAAGCCGGCGACCTTGTCATTGATCTTGGATTCAAAGTCCTCCAGATCAACCAGACCATCTGCGTTACTCTTCACCTCAACCACTTTATAACCAGCCATTGCGACTGAAGCTGGGTTAGTGCCATGGGCAGCATCCGGAATAAGGATAACATCTTTGTCATTTCCCCTTAGCTCATGATACTTCCTCATAAGCAGAACACCCACCAATTCCCCTTGCGAACCCGCTGCAGGCTGGAGAGTGAAGGCTGTCATACCTGTAATTGCACAAAGTTGTTGCTCTAACTCATGGTAGACGCTTAGGAGTCCTTGACTAACTTCTTCAGGTTGATATGGATGTACCTCAGCCAGTGCTGAAGCTGTCCAATCATTAATCTTAGGGTTATACTTCATTGTACATGAGCCCAGCGGATACAGGTCTTTATCCACATGATGATTTTTTGTTGATAGGTCAACATAGTGCCGAACTACTTCAGGTTCTGAGACTTGCGGGAGATTTGGCATGTCTGATCGTAAATACTTTTCAGGTATCAAATCGCTGATAGCTTTTGCTTCAACATCCAGATCTGGGATGGAAGTCCCAATATGACTAGAGTTTGACCGCTCAATGATCAACTTCGTCATGACATCATCCCTCCTATCATATCATAAACCCCTGCAATCACTTCTGGTAACGCTCCTGCGTCTTTTCCGCCTGCTGTAGCCATTTGTGGTTTTCCACCTCCGCCACCGCCTAGCTGTTTCCCCAACTCTCTCACAATATTCCCTGCTTTAAGCTTATGCTGAGCAATAACATCATCCGACACAACACACACCACATAGGGTGCATCATCAATGACGGTTCCAAGAACGCCAAGACCGGATTTCATTTGCCTAACTAGCTCAGTTCCTAAATCCTTAAGTGCCTCAGTATCAGGCACATCGACTACATCACTTAATACACTTACACCAGAAATGTCTCTGGCTTTGTCAAGCAACTGACTAATGCCTGAGGCTGCCTGATCAAAGGATAAGTTCTTCAGTTCTTTCTCTAAAATTTTCTTGTCTTTAATTAGATTTTCAACTTTTGAGCGCAACTCAGTCATATCTGAATTCAGGAGCTGGCGTAGACTATCCAGGACAATCCGTTCCTGCCTGGTGTTATTCTCAGCAACGAGGCCTGTGACAGCTTCTATCCTGCGAACACCAGCGGCAATGGCTGATTCCGATTCAATTCTGAAAAAACCAATGTCACCACTGGCTTCGACGTGGACACCACCACATAGCTCATGGCTATAGTCGCCAAACTTTACAGTTCTAACTTCATCGCCATATTTTTCACCAAAAAAAGCAAGAGCACCTTCGGTCTTTGCCTCATCGAAGTTCATTGTTCTAATGCTACTGCTGGTATTCAGTCGAATTTGCTCATTCACCAGCTTTTCAACTTCATTTAACTGTGAGCTGGACATCTTTTCAAAATGATTAAAGTCAAAACGCAAATGATCCTCATTAACCAACGAACCTGCCTGTTTGACATGGTCGCCCAAGACTTTGCGTAGAGCTGCATTCAAGAGATGAGTCGCACTATGGTTCCTGATAATGCTCTTTCTACGTTCGAGATCGATCTCAGCAATCACCGCATCCTCATTGAAAGCACCTGAAATCAATCTAGCTTCGTGGACAATAGACTCACCAGATTTAGTTGTATCCAGGACCTGTAATTCCATTCCAGCATTAAATATTTTTCCTGTATCCCCAACTTGACCACCACTTTCAGCATAAAAGGGTGTTTGCTTCAGAATAATGAACAATTTATCATCAGCTGCCATGACTTGAGCTATTGAAGTATCCAGATGGTGATGAGTATAGCCATGAAACTCTGAGTGTTCACCGTCTGTGATGACTTTCCACTCAGCACCTTTTGTGTCAGCTTGTACAAATTGTTTGGACTGACGTGCTTTCTCTCGTTGGGCTGTCATCAATGATTCAAACCCAGCGATATCAACGGTGAGCCCTTCCTCTTCGGACATGAGGCTGGTTAGATCAACGGGAAAACCAAAGGTGTCATACAGTTTGAAGACATCAGCACCCGATATTTGCTTCGACCCAACTGATTTTGTTTCCTGTACGAGCCCTGAAAATATCTGCAGTCCACGATCCAATGTCTGACTAAATGAATCTTCTTCAGACTTGATCACTTTTTGGATATAGCTGACACGTTCATTTAGTTCAGGATATGCGCTGCCCATCACTTCAACAACAGTTGGGACCAGCTTATAGATAAATGCCTCATGCATTCCCAGATTACGACCAAATCGAGCAGCGCGTCGGAGAATTCTACGCAAGACATAGCCACGACCATCATTTGCCGGTAAAGCCCCATCAGATATGGAGAAAGTAAGCATGCGCACATGATCAGCAATGACTCGGTGGGCAACACCTGCCTCACTAGAATCATATTTGGTACCTGTTATTGAGGCAATTTCATTGAGGATGGGAGTAAAGAGATCTGTATCATAATTGCTCTCTTTACCTTGTAGGTAAGCAACGATTCGTTCGAGCCCAGCCCCTGTATCGATGTGTTTGTTCGGTAAATCACTTAGAGAACCATCCGTTTCCCTGAAGTTTTGGATAAATACCAGATTCCATAGTTCCATAAAACGAGGATTGTCGGTGTTGACACCTAATTCCGGGTGAGAACCGTGAATGTCGGGATCTCCGCCGATATCTACATGTAGCTCCGAGCAAGGACCACAGGGACCCGTTTCACCCATTTCCCAGAAGTTATCTTTATCCCCAAAACGAAGGATGTGATCCTTAGGGATATCTGTGGTGCTAGACCATAGTTCAAAGGCTTCATCATCAGTCGTATAAACAGTGGCATAGAGCTTATCCTTGGGAATCTTCCACACATCAGTTAAGAGTTCCCAGGCCATTTTAATGGCATCTTCTTTATAATAATCACCAAAACTCCAATTGCCCAGCATCTCGAAGAAGGTGTGATGATAGGTATCTCGTCCCACTTCTTCCAGGTCATTGTGTTTTCCGCTCACCCGAATACATTTTTGTGAGTTTACCGCCCTATGATAATCAACAGATTCCGTTTCAAGAAAGATGCCCTTGAACTGATTCATTCCTGCATTTGTGAACAAAAGCGTAGGATCATCAAATGGAACCACACCTGCACTACGAACAAACTTGTGATCGCGATCCCTAAAATACTGTATAAACTGCTGTCTAATTTCCTGTGAAGTCATTGTGCCTCAGTGAGTTACCATATTCATTTAAATATTAATAAGCCGTTTCTCTTAGAACGCAGTATTATAATTAGCTTAATAGTGAAATGGAAGTAGGGATATTGATTTGGTCGGTAAAAAAAAGAACAGCCGTCATCCCGGGTTGATTGTGGAAGTGTAGCGGAATATCCCAAATTTGTCTTCGCGAGGGAACCCTTCGACAGGCTCAGGAACCCATGACCGCGGCGATCTCGGATTTCCGATTTGCACAATTCTGAGATTGCTTCGTTACACTAGCAAAGACGAGTTAGGATATCTAGTCGATCAAATGGAACATTCGACCAGGTCGTAGTTTGAAGATCCGCTTTAATAGATTGGGTTCTGTTTGTTCCCAACTTAGATATGTCAAGAGAGCTTCACCAATAATGTTGGACTCTGGAACCAGTCCCCAATAGCGACTATCATGGGAATTGTCTCGGTTATCCCCCATCATGAAATAGTGATTTTGTTCGCATACATATTGATCGGCTGATATACCATCAATCTTAAGTTGTCCGGCAATCCCAGGTCTTACTTCATGTCCTTCCAAAGAAATAACATTCGCAACCAGCTGTAGATTATCTTTACTAAAATCCAGTGTATCACCAGCAGCTGGGATTCTTAAGGGACCAAAGTGATCCCGGTTACCTATTCCTTGTGGAAATATCATCCGTTCTTCGTATTCTTCATCATAAAGCGTAAGCTTGGAGGCTCGACCATTTTCAGGAAGTGGAAATTGTACATCATCAACGAAAATATCTTTATCACTGATCCTCAATGTTTGTCCAGGGCCAGCAATACAACGCTTGATGTAGTTTAAGCTTGGATCGTGAGGACCAATTTGGCTTGCGGGCCAACGATCATTGGGATATCTGAAGATGACGACATCTCCTGTTTTTGGTTCTTCAAAACCAGGCAAGCGATAATAAGGCACTGAGAAACCAATATTTGTCCAGGGAACGCCTATCCAATCAGGTGTCCTAATGCCATAGATAAATTTATTCCCCAATATAAAATCACCAATGCGAATGGTTGTCTCCATGGAGCCCGTAGGAACGTTGTAGGCTTCAATGACAGTGGCTCTAAGTATTAATACTGATACGATGATATGGAGTAGTCCCCGAAATGCACTACTCTGTTTGGATCGTTTAGCCTTTTTCTCTTTTTCGCTCAACTTTTTCTCCTACGCTTTATGCCCACTCAGTTTAAGACAGCGATGGGTATTCAACGGACAATATTTTAGAATGTTCAATATTTTTTTCTATATGTATTTTGATACGAATTCTACCAATTACCTCAAATAGACACGAAATATTGTTAACTATTAAATCAGGACTAAAGTATTATTCGTGTTAATTCGTTTGATTTGTGCCAATCGTATCAAGTTATTAAAAAGTATTTAATAAGCCGCGCCGTGGGAGGAAAGCCGATAGTCCGGAGCGCCTATCCAGCCACCATAACGTTTATCCCTCATAATAGCATTAACCTCGCCATAGGCAGATCTTCTCTCAAGTGTGTACCCCATCTGTTTGAGAGCCTGCATAGTCTCAAAGCTCAATGCCCGTGGACCATAGGTGATTACATCCGGTCGCCATTGATGATGGAACCTAGGCGCATTAACTGCTTCCTGAAGACTCATCTCATAATCAATTGTATTATTTATAACTTGCAGAACAGTAGTAATTATAGTTGCACCGCCCGGTGCACCAACGACCAATTCGACATGGCCCTCTTTTGATACAATGGTTGGAGTCATGCTTGACAACATGCGTTTACCCGGCTCAATTGCGTTGGCTTCGTTGCCAATGAGCCCAAATGAATTGGGGACACCTGGTTTTGCACTAAAATCATCCATTTCGTTGTTGAGAAGGAAACCGAAACCCTCGACGGTGACATATGAACCAAACGACCAATTCAAAGTTGTTGTGACACTTACTGCATTTCCCCATCGATCAACAATAGAAAAATGAGTGGTCTCTTCACTCTCATGATTATTTAACTCAATAGAGGCTAAGTCGTTGTCATTCAGTGGGTAAATAGAATCACTTGGAGATGCCATCAGACTGTCATAATCCATCATCCTGTGTCGAGCGTAGGCTTTTGAAAGCAATATTTCACGTGGGACCTCAAAGAAATCTGAGTCACCCAACCAGACACTCCGATCAGCGTAGGCTCGTTTTTCAACTTCTGCCAGTCTGTGTATATGTTCAGCTGAATGCCACTGCACTGAGTCAAAGGTCATCAACTCCAACATATTGAGCATGGAAACCAAAGCAATTCCACCTGAACTTGGTGGCGGCATGGAGAGAATCTCATAACCACGGTAATTCCCCATAATTGGGTCACGTAGTACTGCACGGTAATTCTCTAGATCATCCAATGTGGCTCTTCCACCTTGGGCGGTAATACTCCTCACGATCCCTTCAGCCACAGCTCCACTGTAGAAGCCCGTATTCCCTTTTCTTTGAATTAGCTTCAGTGTTTTAGCTAGATCAGGTTGTTTAAATATCTCGGATGGACGATAAAGATCACCATCACGGCAGAACACTCGGCGTGTTTCTGGGAAACCTTCAGCCCTGTTGTTTAACCTAGAAAGCGAGTATGCCAGATCGTATGGCATTTTAATTCCCCTCTTTGCCAAGCGTATAGCGGGTTTCATAACTTTCTTCCGTGACATAGATCCATATTGATCTAGGGCTAACTGCATTCCGGCGACAGTTCCAGGAATCCCGCTCGCCAGGCCACCATGTAGGCTCTTATCTGGATAAACACGACCACTATCATCTAAGAACATATCTCTATGGGAAGCAGCAGGCGCCATCTCACGATAGTCAATGGCAGCTTTACGTCCATCTGCCAATTGGATCAGCATAAACCCTCCGCCGCCTAAATTTCCCGCTTGAGGATGTGTGACGGCTAGCGCATAGGAAACAGCCACCGCTGCGTCAACAGCATTGCCCCCTGCTTTTAGGATCTGGATGCCAGCTTTACATGCTTCAAGATCATGAGCCACCACAACGCCATTTTCACCATATACAGCAGGATGTGCTGCATTGAGTAAATTGCTAATCAGTGTTAACACACCAATTATTTTCAATATATTCATAGTTTTAGGTCCTTAGAGTGGAAGAAATGCATCCTGGTAATGTTTAATATTTGGTTTCGGCTGAGAGAAATTGACTGTTATAATGTCAAATCGACATTCAGCTTGTGGTGTCTCATTAGACTGTAAATATGCTTCTGCCACACGTGCAATCTGCTTTTGTTTTGTGGGTGTCACGCGTTCAAGCGCCGAAGCATCATCATTACTCCCGGCAAAACTTTTCACCTCAATAAAAATGACCTCATCTCCTTTTGTAGCAATTATATCCACTTCCCCATTCCGTCCCGCATGATAACTATGGGATAGTACCCTGTAGCCTTCACGAATGAGAAACATACCTGCAATGAGCTCGCCCATCCTTCCATAATTCTTTTCGTAACCATAATATTTATAATGCTCGTTCGCCAAACTGTTCACGGGACGAAAGCTACGCCGATGAATAGGACAGCGCCCTTTTTCTCGCAGTGTTTCCATATGTTTTTTTGATCCATTCCCCTTCTGTGAACTGAAACCATAATCTGGAAACAGTACATCATAGGAGATCATCATAGCGTCCCGAGTAGTTTTGGCAAGAATACTGGCAGCGCTTATCTCAGCAACTATGTCGTCACCACCGATGATGGCGATTTGGTTAACAGAAAGATTTGGGATCGTAAATTTTCCATCAACTTGAACCTGATCAGGAGTGGTGCTAAGAGCCAACACTGCCAGACGCATGGCTTCAAAGGTTGCTTTCAGGATGTTGGTTCGGTCAATATCCTGTTCGTGAACGATACCAACACCAAATGCTTTGGCGGTTTTTCTGATCTCGATATTGAGGGCGTTGCGTCGTTTTTCTGAAAGTTTTTTAGAATCTCTCAAACCTTCAGGAATATTACCTGATTCAAATATTACTGCAGCAGCAACTACAGGACCCGCTAAAGGTCCGCGACCAGCTTCATCTACACCTGCTATGACTTTTAAGTTCAAACGCGTCTATTCCCTATTTTCGGTCAATATAGATGTATCATTGGGCTTGAGAAGGGATTTGAGGTTATCAACTGCACTAAGTTTGTTACTTTTGTCTTTCTGAGGAAGTCCTTCGATGTTGCTCAGGATAAATTCCACGACCGAAGAATCTCCGATTCGCATTTATTTACTCACATCAAAGTGAGATTCTTCCCCCTCGATTCCGCTCGGGATCAGAATGACTAGCACATAAATAACTTCTAAGATACAAAAAAGCGCAGAATCACTTCTACGCTTTTTCTTTATTTAAAGTAAGGTCGATTAAGCAGTTACAGGATCAACTCCTAGAACATCTTTGAAAGCTTGTACAAATGATTCTTTGGGAAGAGCACCTGCAGCCATCTGTGGTTTTTCACCCACGGGTACAAAAAGTAGTGATGGGATACTACGGATACCAAAAACACCGGCTAATTCCTGCTCTGTTTCAGTATCAACTTTGTAGACAATAACTTTTCCAGCATACTCTTCTGAAAGTTCTTCTAAGACGGGTCCGACAGCCTTACATGGTCCACACCATTCAGCCCAGAAATCAATAATACAAGGGGTGTCACCTTTGTATTTCCACTCTTTTTCATTTTCATAATCAAATACTTTTTCAATAAAAGCCTGTTTGGTCAAATTCTCGGTCATTTTGTCACTCCATTTTCAAGGGCTTTGTTTTTATGCCCATATATTTTTAATAATGTCAAATATTTCAGCTTACAGGTCTTTGAGGGGTGAAGTTGGTATTGGTTACATTATTCTTCTTGAACAGAGTATAGGGTACTTGAAGCCTATTGTGGATATTGACTTGAGTCTACATTTCGGGGGCTGGTTACTGAGTTGGTCGAAGTGCTTAATGTCCGGCGAATGACCGGAGGCTGAGGCACTCGAAGCCCTATTTGGGTATTTGCTGGGATTTACATTTCGGGGGCCTCAATGTCCGAAGGAAGTGCTCAATCTCCGGGATGTAAGCCACGACTAATTAAAGCTTGCTTGGTATCAGAAGGGTCACTAACGAATACGGTCTGCATACCCATGGCTTGGGCAGCGACTATATTTTCTTCGGTGTCATCGAAAAAAAGCATTGCCTCTAACTTGACCCCGATTGCTTTTGAAATAGCTAAGAATGCAGCTGGCTCTGGTTTTCTTAACCCCAGGTCTGAAGAAACAAATATATGGTCAAATGCATTCACTACATTTGGGAAGTCATTTCCCCATTTGGCTTGATGAGTCGGGTTAGAGTTGGTGAAAGCATAGCAGGGTAAATGTTTTTTCGCTAAATATACATAGTCCACGATATTTTTTATCTCGCCAAGAAAGATCGAATTCCAGCCATGTGCAATATCTTCATTGCAGGCCTTCATCTGGAGGAGTTCACGTAGATAGCTAAAATATTGGTCTGCGTCTAACTCTCCCTTTTCATGCTTTTTATAAGCGTCATCCATGGAAAATCTCTGACGGATCTCACCGATCGTGAGGTCAGAATATTTAACCCAAGATCTGAATGCATATTCAAAGTCAATATCGATCAGGACTCCGCCCAAATCAAAAATGAGCGCTTCAATGTTGGATGGCTTTAAGATAAGGGGCTCCTTCTAAAGTCCAGTTGGATTGCATATGACGAGACTGGATGTACCCGATCAAACACTTGATACATCAAATCGATGCTACATTTTAACTGGATTATGAACTTTAAGACAAACTTTTATTAAGACGGGTTAACCAGTTGATCTTTTCGCTACCTGAAACTTCATCAGCCAAAATACACCAAAAAGAATGACAACACTTAAGAATTGTGTTCCTATGCCCGTTGAGAATAAAGACATGGTGAGCATTCCGCTACTGATCAGAGCAGCTTTCAGCATGTAATAGGCGATTTTAGAGATTAATACAGCCAGTAGGAATTGGGCATTACTGCCAAAACGATGAAACATCAATGATGTTATAACCCCGGTGAATATGATCAATTCGATACTGATAATCAGATTCTTGGGAAATATGGGATGTCCCACGGTGAGTGTTGAGAATAAGGGCAGGGTAACTGCCATTAATATAGCGTTTCCACGGGAAGAGTATATGATAGCACCCATTAGAAATAATTTCATCGGGTCTAGTTGGTAAATTGGGATCGGCAATAAATGGGCAAACATCACAGTTGTATACACTGCAGTCAGTATGAAGATATCTAAAATAATAGAGTTTATGCGCCACTTTGTCAATACCAATGATTCAGCAGAAAGATAAGGTTTGAAATCCAATTTTGATATTCCTATGGTTTATTATCCGTTTAGGTCAAATGCATGTACCGAGAAATAAATGCTCTAAGGGTAAGAATCCGAGTATGAGATTCCAGCATCTGGTTTAGCTGGACTTTTGAATGATATCCCCACTCTGCAAAATAACACAGTACATCAGTTTTTTTAGAAACTTCTATGATAGTATCCGCATGATCATCGATAAAGACGATCTGGTTCGAAGCGATTTGATACTCATCCAAGATATGGTTAATTATCTGAGGTTTTCGATATTGCTTTGTTGCTTGAAATAATTGATCTGGACTTAATTCAATACCATGGGCATTCAGAATCAACTGAACTGAGGCCAAATCTTTGGTAGTAACAATAAAGATGCATGCAGGATCATGAACCTTCTGAAGAAATGTCTCGATATTTGGATAAAGGGCATTCAGATTTAGCCATTCTTCTAAATATTCTGATTGTAGTTTCAGACGTTGTGCATAGAAACATTCTCGATAGACGCTGCGCAGACTTTCGTAGCCTTCAGTAAAAGTATCAAAATCGATTTGAGACCTGATCGGAACTTTTTCAGCGGCCGCCTTGAGCAGAAACACATAGTCCTCGCCCCGCCGGATAAAACTCCGGGTCCTCTCAAAGGTCTGAATATCCTCAGGTGAAAATTGAGAGATATCCGTTCTGAAAACTGAATTGCCCTGTTGGCTAGAAAAGGCATTGAAAGCAGTTACCAGGCATTCCTTGATACTGTCAGAAATAACACCATCAAAATCCAAGGCTAAATATTTCACTGAATTTATGCTAGCCTCAATAAAGTTGAAGTTCCCTATCTTTGCACTCGAGCGGAACCCCCTTTGGCAAAAGCTTCCACCTCTGCTAGTTTGGCCATAGTTACATCACCGGGGAAAGTCGTGAGCAAAGCCCCATGCGCCCATCCCAGACGAACAACATCATTCAGATCTCGTCCAGATATCATACCATAGATCAATCCGGAGGCAAATCCATCACCCCCACCGATCCGGTCAATTACATTTAATTCACATGTGGGACTAACAAACTGTTCTCCATTATGCCAGAGTACAGCACCCCACTGGTGTCTATTAGCAGATTCCACTTCTCGCAAGGTGGTAGCCACCATTTTGATATGAGGAAATTTTGTGGTAACATCACCGATCATCTGAAAAAAGGCAGACGTGTCTAGTTTTGTTTTTTTCTCAACCTCAGGCCCTTTGATACCCAGGCCCATTTGCAGATCTTCTTCATTGCCGATCAGAACATCCACATGTTTCACAATTTTTTTAAAGGTTGCCTGAGCCTGAGCAAGACCACCCATGGATTCCCAGAGTTTTCCCCGGTAATTGAGATCAAATGAAGTTACTGCTCCATAACGTTTGGCGGCTTTCATGGCTTCAATGATCAGCTCTGATGTGGTCTCAGACAATGATGCATAAATGCCACCAGAATGGAACCAGCGTACACCTTTACTAAAGATGTCTTCCCAGTCAAAATCACCTGGTTTAAGCAGGGCACCAGCTTCATTTGCTCTATTGTAGAAGACCACCGGAGGTCTGACACCATAACCTACATCACTATATACTGTTGCGATGTTGGGACCACGTGCACCATCATGTTCAAAATGTTTATAAATGGGTTTGACACCCATTTCCTGAACTCGGCTATGGACCAATTCACCAATACCGTAATTCACCATGGCTGTGGCAATTCCCGTTTTTAAGCCAAAGCAATCCGCCAGATTTGCAGCAGCATTATATTCACCACCCGATACATGGATGTTAACTGTCCGGGCTTTACGGAAAGGGATTCGCCCTGGGTCTAACCGGTGTACCAAAGAACCCAGTGATAGGAAGTCCAATGCGCAATCATCTTTTCTAATTTTTATTTCTGACATGATTTTAAAACCTTTATGCTATTGTTTTAGCCTATAAAGCATCTCGCCTGCTTTAGGAACGTACAAGATGCCTTCATCTTCTCGATCGATATAATCTTCAATATTGATTGTGGCAGGATCGCGATAACCCAAATTGATCTTACGGCAGGTTGCTTCAGAAATGCCTGTGGCCAGGATCACATTAATTCGTCCCTGCTCGACCCCATGCTCATAAGTGCCGACTCCTCTGACGTGGGTTGAATGTGCCATGACACCACCTGGGATATCCATAAAGCGGTGGGGCTGTTTTACAAAATAATCGCGAACATGATATCCGATCTTTTCAATAATATCCCCATGGGACACGGATACTTCAGTGATATGAGGCGCATATATGATCAAGTCACCGCCATCAGCAACGACCTGTTCAAGTTTATACATACACTTGCCACCAGTCCATAGATCATCATACATCTCAGGTGCTCGAGAGAGT